>JANQSV010000394.1 GCA_028279115.1 Pseudomonadales bacterium | reverse complement strand
GCGACGATCCGGGACCTGCACGCGAAGATTGGCGAGTTGACGGTGGAACGGGATTTTTTTCTGCGCGGGTTGGGGCGCTGAGCCGTTCCGAGCGTGTCGGCATGATCGACCCAAACAGCAATTCTCATTTGAATTGTCGCCGCGCAGACGAGTTTCTTGATCGGTTTGCTGGTCGTTTTCTTGGTCGATCTCTACTTGGTTATGCTCATAACCTCCTGTCAACATCGGAGCACACCTCAGCGAATTGTCGAAATCCCGGGACCACGTCAAACTTCACCATATGCTCCAAAGTCCTATCTTTCTTGAGTTTGAATCATCGTGTTAGCGCCCTCCCCCGCGCCGTAAGCAGATAGCGCTGATTTCTCGCAGTCGGCAAATCAGGTCGGGTCATTTCGATCAGGCCAGCGTCAAGCGCAGGCCGCAGGTAATTTTTGCGGAAGGTTGGACGATGCGAAAGACCGAGCGCGGCCATAAGTGCCGCCGCGGTCATGGCATCGTCTCGTGTTGTTCTGTGCGGACAAGTTTCTTGGCCGGCTTCCTGGTCGCTTTTTTGATCGGTCACACCGCTGCCCCAAACGGCAAGCAGCCGCGCTACTTGGGAGCTGATTTGAGAGGCTTGTTGAGGGGTGGATGCAATGGCGTCGAGAATGGCCTCCAGCATATAAACGATGAACGGTGTGCTTGCTCCCTCGGCGGTGCTTTGCTGAATCGCTTTGTAATACGCACCTTGGCGCGAGTACACCAGGCTCTCTACCGGCACATAGGCGAACAAGGGCTTCCACCGCGCCAGGATCAGGGTTTGCCAGAGCCGCCCCATGCGTCCGTTGCCGTCCTCGAAAGGATGGATGAACTCGAATTCGTAGTGAAATACCGAACTGGCGATCAACGGGTGTTCATCAGTCCGTTTCAACCACGACAACAAAGACTCCATGAGCATGGGCACGCGATCCGCGGGCGGGGCAACGTGATGCACTTCGCCGCCTCCAACGACGCCTACGCCGATGCGCCGAAAGTGGCCGGGCATGTCGAGCAACCCCGCCATTAACATCTCGTGCGCCGCGAGTAAGTCGTCCCTGTTCGCTGGATTCCAATTCGGGAAGTGGTCGTAAGCCTTGAGGGCATTTCGCGCTTCCTGTACTTCCCGCGGCGGCGCGATCACTGGCCTGCCTTCGAGAATGGCAGTGATCTCGTCTTCGCTCAGCGTGTTGCCTTCGATAGCCAGTGAGCCCTGAATTGTCCGGATGCGGTTAGCCCGCCGCAGCCGCAAATCCGCCCGAATGGCGTTCTCATCTAGTCGGCCGATGGCTTCGCCGATACGCGCGACCAAATCGAGAATACGAGGAGTGATCGCGTACGGCGGAGTCGTTCCCGTCTGATTGCTCACTCGCCCAACTCCCTGAAGAATTTCTCGATCATGCCCGTAATCCTTGTTATGGTGTCGCCAGTGTCATATGCTCGCAGCCGCTAACAAAAAGGTACATAGCAACAATTCCCACCGGGCTTCGACGAGAAGCCGGGACACCGCTATTTTCCATGGATACCAAGATGAATGCCATTAAACGCAGAAAACTGGAGGCCGAATGACCATGCCGACTCCAGACGTCAAAGGCTGCGTAAACACCCACTGTCCGTGGTCCGGCAAGCCGGTCCAGGCAGACTCCCTCACCGAGTACAAAGGCCAGGTCGTCGGATTTTGCAACACCGGCTGTCGCGACAAGTTCGAGCAGGCTGTGGGCATGTTCGAAGAGTTGCTGGCCGAAGAAGAAAAGGCCCCGGCCGGTTGATGCACAACGCGAACAAGCAAATCCTGTTCGATGTCGGGGACGAGATATGTTTCTCGGCCACCGGTAAAGGCAGGCTGCGTGGTTCGATTCAAAAACTGAATCCGACGCGAGCGAGGGTGCGTTGCGGCGCCGAAATCTGGACTGTGCCTTATGACAGAATCAATCACGTTTGCGAACTGAAGGCGGGAGAGCGCAAGAAACGGACCGCGCGGCTCATGGAAGTTGCCGTCCAGGCGCGTGAACTCATGGACCGGCATGGTCTTACCGATTGGTCGTTCCGATTCAACGACGCCGAGAAGAAACTCGGCGTATGTCGCTACCGGGAAAAACGGATACTGCTAAGCCGCGGGCACGCGGCGAACGGAGCGCGGGATCAAGTCACCGATACCATTCTTCACGAGATAGCGCATGCTCTGGCGGGTCCGAGGGCCGGTCACGGGTCGGACTGGAAGACGGTCGCCCGGCAACTGGGCGCCACACCAAAATCCTGTGCGCCTGAAACCGAACAGACGCGCGACAATCGAGAAATCGCAAAGGCAAAATTCAAGAGCGGCGACCCTGTAAGTTTCAAAATCCGAGGAGAAGCGCGCTCGGGCGTAATCGAAAGGATGAATCCAAAGCGCGCCAAGGTTCGTTGCCTTGATGCCGCGTGGTCGGTGCCGTACACGAAACTCGAACTTCGAGAATTGCTATGATTCTCATGATCTTCGAACGGACTGCTGTCATGGTTCAGCATACTTTTTTCAATGCGTGGTCCGCTACCAGGTGGATTGCTTTCCTTCACCTGATGTTCGCTCTGGGAAGTCTGAGTCTTCTCGCCAGTGCTGGGGCAAACGCCGCCGAACTTTACGCGAGTATGGCGGTCGGCGGCAACGCCTCGCCGGACGTTGCCGTCGTCAGCCGCAGCAACGACCGGGCGAGCATTTGCGACGAATACATCAATCCAGGCGCGCTCGCCATCCCGGACTGCACCGCGCTCAATCGCGGCGCCGGAGACGGCTGGCTTGCGCCTTTCAGCGGCGGCGGCGGATTCTCCGCGGAAGCGGAACTCGGTTACCGCTTTTCCCCGACCTTCCGGGCCGCCGTGATCTATGCCTACAACGCGACCCGCTTCGACCAGACGGTATCTTCCACCGATGCCTCTGGCGCCGATTTCGACAAGATCAGCAATGAGCTCTCGGTGGGCGAGGAAACCCTCGGCACGGCGAGTTCGCACGAGCTGTTCCTTACCGCTTACCGCGACTGGCCGAACGCTTCGCGCTGGACTCCCTGGGTCGGCGCCGGCGTGGGAGTGGCTTGGGCGCGCAAGGACTTTTCATGGGTTTGGGCTCGCAGCGCGAATCCGGCGGACATCTCAACCGGCGCCAACCAGCCCAACGTGGATGAAATTCGCGGAAATCTCGCGGGAACCGTCAGCACCGGCCGCGCATTGTTAAAGGACCGGATGACAGGATACCTGGCTGCGGCAGGCATCGACCGCGCACTGACCGAGTCCCTGACGCTGGGACTCAAGCTGCAATGGAAGAGCTTCGGCGATTTCGAATCTGACGCCTACCAGGGCACCCTGCTTCGCAGCCACGCGCCCAACCTGCGCCTCGACGGCAGCGAACCCGTTTACACCTGGTCCAGAACGGATGACACCACACGCGCCTCGCTGATGCTCTCGCTGCGTTACGCCTTGCGGTGAAGTGACCGAAGCCTGAACAATCGGAGTCCGACTGCTGCTACAATTCCTCGCGATTCCCGAGGAGCTTTCCATGCATCTTGAAACCTATCTGACCTTTGACGGCAATTGCCGCGAGGTCTTCGAATTCTATCGTGAGGTCTTCGGCGGCGAATTCAGTTTCGTACTCACTTTCGCCGAGGGGCCGCCGGATCTGAACGTCCCCGAAGAAGAGAAGGGCCGCATCATGCACATGTCGCTGCCGATCGGCGCCAGCGTGCTGATGGGCAGCGATTCGTCCCGCGCATTCGGTCCGCCGCCGAAGATAGGCGACAACTTTTCGCTTTCGGTCTCGGTGGACAGCAGGGAGCAAGCCGATGCGCTGTTCGCAAGGCTTGCCGACGGAGGCAGCGATCTCATTCCCATGCAGGACCAGTTCTGGGACTCGTATTTCGGCCGCCTCACGGACAAGTACGGGATCGGATGGATGATCAGTTTCGATACGGCGGAACAGTCTCAGGCTTGACGTCGCCCTCTGAACGCTGCCTTGGCGCTGGCGAAATTCTTCTCCGCTACAAGCTGCCGACGATGTCGACGAAGACGCCGCGCTTGTCGTACTCGGCGTTACGCAGATCGTCGCTGAAATCGCTGAAGTTGTAGCCTGCGCCGAGCTGGAAGTTCTCGTTCAGGCTGCGGTATGCGCCTAGAAGGACACCAGTGCGGGTATTGCCCGCGCCGCGGTCCTCAAGCACGCGGTACTCGGCGAGCACGTCCCATTCGCTTGCGAGGCTGTAACGCGCCCGCGCCACCGCCAGGCTGACTTCGTAGTCGTACCATTCGTCGACGCCGAGAGCGGTTCGCGCCTCGCCGTTTTTCCAGGCGATCTTGCCGCCGATTTCCCAGCGCGTATCGAGCTGGTACAGCGCTTCGGCGGAGACGATGTGGACTTTCTGGTCCGGGCCGCCGCCGATCTGATAAGCGCCCGCCGCGTCGTACAGATAGCTGTAGCGGGTCAGCGTGGTCCAGCGTTCGAGCGCGGCCGGGCGCCAAGCGTGGCCGATGTCGAACTCGGTGAATCTGGCGTGTTCCGCTCCGCTCTGGGAGTTGTCGGAGCTTCGCAGCAGGTTCAGGCGACCGAGCACACGGCTGCTTTCGCTGAGGATGCGCGTATAGCTCGAAGCGAGCAGTTGCTGCTCGATTTCGAAAGCCGATCCCTTGTCGGTGCGGTATTCGGTCCTGGCGCTGAACTTGTAGTCCTCGCGGTCGACCGAGGCGCCGAAAGAGACCGCCTCGCGCTCGAGTTCGCTGGCGAACATGTCGTCGTTGGCCGTGGTGACGACGCCGCTGAGGATCCAGTCGCTTTCGGTGGCGTAGTCGATGCCGAAGGAATGATTGGCGCCGGCGTAGTAGTCGTTTTCGCCGAAATGCGATTCGGTGTAAACGCCGAAGCGGTTGCCGAAATCCCGGCGTTGGCCGAGGGTGAACATGTCACCGTCGCCGAAGGTTCGGTCGGGGTCTGAAATATAACTGGCGTAGAGTTCGTGGCCGTTTTCGAGCTGGTAGTTGCCGCCGAATTCGCTTACCGCGCCGGCGCCGACTCCGCTGAGGACGTCGAAAGAGAAATTCCGCACTGGGGCGTAACTGACACCGCCTGACAGGGCGTTGCCGAAATCGCCGTCGCTGGCTTCGACGAGTACGGACAGGCCCTCGCTGATGCGCGTTTCCAGTCCTGCTGCGATGCGGTCGTTGTTGACATGCTGTCCGCTTTCGTCAAGTCCGGTCTGTACCGAGGCATACAGGGTCTGGTCTTCGTTGAGCGCGTAGCCTGCCCTGGCGCCGGCCATGAGCGCGTCGCCCCGCACCGCGGGACGGACCCCGCCGAACCCGGCTGTTGCAAAGCTGCGAGTGAGGTCTTCGTAGCGGACCTCGCCGCCGATCGTGAGCCGATCGCGGCTGATGTCGCCCTGCAATCTGGCTACGTTGGCGCTGCCGCCGTCCGCGGTCTCCAGTTCGGAAACGCTTGCCTGCACGAGCATGCCCTCGTCGTCGCGGAACACGGCGTCGACTCCCGCTTCCCGCACGATCTGATTGCGCATGATGTTGCCCGAGGAAAAGCCCGGGTCGCGATCCTTCCACCAGGCGCGCACATTGCCCGAGAACATCTCGCTGATGTCGGCGATGTCGATCCGTCCTTCGACAGCGATGGCGTCGCCCTCGGAGATCTGTCCGGAATTATCGTAATCCATCGAACTGAAGCGCAGGCCGCCATCGAAGGATTCGAAGCCGGCCGCGTTCTGGGCGGCCTCGCTACTGGCGACCTCGACATTGAAGTAAGTGCCGGGGCTCGTCTTCAGGCTGATGTCGAAACCTTGCAACCGGTAATCCTCGCCGGTGCTGTCGTCGGTGATGCCGGTGGCGCCGATGCCGAAGTTCTCGGTCAGCCAGACCTTGCCGCGGCCGCCGGCGATCCAGTTGTCGCCGGAAAAGCCCGCCGGCACGTATTCGTAATCGACAAGCAGGTAGACCGCGTCGCCGTCGATGCCGCGCCGGATGATCGCGCTGTTATAGTCGTTGCTAACCGGCTGCAGCGGCTGACGCAGGATGATGCGGCCTTGCAGGGCGTCGATCTCGTAGTCGAGCCCTTCGACGTACTCGCGTCGCTCGATGAGTTGGCGCGTGTCGCGCTGGCGTACTTCCATCCAGACCTTTTCCGATCCCTGCACCACGTCGGTGTGCCTGAGGTAATAGACCGATCCGCCGGTGGCGCGGAAGCTGACGTGGGCGGCCGCGGATTCCGATTCGGAAGCGAACACCGTGGCGCTGTAGCGCGGGTCGCCGTGGGCGGTGTGCCGTTCGCTTTCGAACCGGGCCCTGGCGCCGTAGAGCGAACGATTGTAGGCCAGGTTTTCGGTTCCGGTCAGACCGGTGTTGTAGTTGCCGAACAGCAACTGGTTGCGGTTCCAGTCAAGCCGCACGTAGAGCGCGCCCTGGGTGTCGACGTCGCTGACCGTGGTCGAATCATCGCCGTAGACCGGGTAGTAGCGGTCGGGGTCGAGTTGACGGAACATGCGGCGGGGGTCGCGGCGGCGCAGATTGTCGCCGAAATTCTCAAGGTCGTCTTCGGTGCTGTCCATCTGGGCGGTGAGCAGGTATTTGCCCTGAATCCTGGCCTTGGCGTAGAAGGCGAGTCGGCCGTCGAGCCAGAGCGATTCATCGAATTCGTCGGCATCGGACAGGGCCTCGAATGCGCCGCCGAAACTGTCCTGACCGAGCGTGAGACTGGCAAGGCCGACGATGAAGCTGTAGTTCTCGTCGATTTCAGGCCGCAGCACTTCGCGCCAGCGACTGCCGTCGCCGCCGCCATTGACCTCGATTTCCGCGCTGCCGGGAGGCAGGAAGAGTTCGGTGACGAACTTGCCGTTGACATCGGCCTGAACGTCCATGCCGGCCACTTCCAACCTTTCTCCCGGCTCGAAATCGGCGCCGTGGATGCGAACCTTGCTGCCTTCAAGCCTTATCTGGCGCTCTTCGAGAATCGACTTGCCGATTATGTTCTCGGGCGCCGCGGCGGCGGCGGGCTGGCCATCGGCGACGACATCGACGAGTTGGGCCGTGGTGTAGTCCTGATTGCCGTTGCCGTCGAAGGCGCGCAGCACATAAGCGAGTTGTTCGCCCGGTTCAAACGTGAGTTGCCGGTCGAACAAGCTGAAGGCTTGTGGCCAGGCGAGCCCGCTTGCGGTCACACTGGCGATGGGGCGTGACAGATCGACATCGGTGGCGCGATACAGGTCGAGCCGGTAGCTCTCGGCGACGCCCTCGTAATTGCCGTGGGCGGCGAAGGCGGCCGGCGCGGTCATGCGACCGTTGTCGTTTATGCTGATCGGCCGCAAGGCGAGCACGGCGAGTCGGGCCTCGCGGCTGAAGGCGTCTTCCGTCATCCAGATGCGGCCCGCGCCCTCGACCACCGTGGTCCGCCCGAGTTGCGCGGGCCGCAGCAGGATAGTCCGGCTGCTGACTTGTTCGGCGACGCTGAGGTAGCTCACCTCGACCTCGGCCCGGCGATTCAGGCTCTGGCCGAATTCGGTGTCTTCGGCGGCGAGAAGCTCGGTGGTGACGCCGGCTTCGATCACGAGTTGGCTCTGGTCGAGACCGAGCAGCCCGGCGACCGCTTCTCCCGCATTCACGGCGCGCTGCCTGGCCTGCTCAAGGGCTTCGTCGTCGCCGCTTCCCGAAGCGATGTAGGATACGCCGCGCAGGCGCACCGATTCGATGTCTTCCCCGGAATAGGCGTCGAAACTGTTCTCGAGCGCGGCGAGTTGTTCGCCGGTCAGCGCCACGACGTCCGGCCCGAAGCGTACCGGTTCGATGACATCGGTCATGGTGGCATAACTGATTTCGGTCTCCGGCTCACCAGGTATGGCGGATGGATCCTCCGGCTCGAATTCCGCCGAGGTTTCGGTGATCACCTCATCGAACACGACCTCGATTTCCACGCGGCGGTTCAGCGCTCTGCCCTCTTCGGTGAGATTGCTCGCGACGGGCTGGCGGAAGGCTCGGCCCTCAATCTCGACCATGACCGGATCGAGGTCGAGTTGGCTGCTGAAGAATTCGGCCACTTCCCGCGCCCTGGCTTCCGACAGGCCCTGGTTGTCGCCGAATTCGGGCTGAATGCGGACGCTCAGCGGCACGTCGTCGGTGTGGCCGACGAAGCGCACGCGAAGATTGTCGCGATCCGCGTATTCATCGAGCAATTGCTGTAACTCTTCAACGTATTCGGACGGAATGTTGGTCAGCCCCGATTCGAATCGCACCGGTTGCAGCCGGTCGGTGTTGTAACGGGTCAACGTCCGCTCGACGACGGCCCGGGCCGGGACCTCCTCGTACAATTCGCGGGCATGGTTCTCGTCGAACTGCACGGCGAAGTCGATTCGCGACATCAGCGATTGAGTGATGCGCAGCACGCGCGGATTCGGGCCGGCAACCGCGGCGCCGTCGGGCAGGGTTGCCGGATCGAGCTTGAGAATGAAGTTCGTCCCCCTGTCGGCATTGTCGACCTCGACCGCGGCAACGTGGTAGCGGCCGTTCCGGTCGGTTTCGATCAGCAGTCCGTCTACGGTTGCGAGCCGGACGCCGGGAATGCCGGGCTCGTTGGTACCGCGTACGCCGTCGCCGTCGCGGTCGAGGAAGACCTGGCCAAGCACCGTGGTCTGCTCGAACAGGGGATCGCTGGAGATGTTTACCGTCGCTTCGGCAACATTGCCGATGATGCGCGGCGGCGCCATCGGCACCACGGTATTCAGATAACTGCCCTGCCGCGCCCGGGTGCTTGGCCGGGTGACGTAACGGATCACCACGCTGCTTTCGGCCTCAAGGTCGAACGGCCCGAAAACGACCGGATCGTTGCCTCTGGCGGCAAGAGGCGTCGCCGGTTGACGGGCGAAAGCAGGCGGATTGCCGGCGGGCGAGTCTTCGACTTGCTGGATGCTGGCGCTGTCGGCAATGAAATTGAAGGCGTCGGGCAGGTTGTCGTGCAGTTCGACGCCGCGCAGGCGTCCCCGGGTGGTATTGGTGAGGCGGATTTCGTAACCGACCGGTTCGCCAACTGCTGCAAAACGCGTCAGCGCCTGCTTGCTGACGCTGACCAGGCCGCCATAGACCGAACTGTCCACCGGGTCCAGCGGAATGTGGTTGTGAAAAGCGGCTTCCGCTCCTTCCGCCAATATCCAGCGGCGATAGTGCTTCGCATCGTCGGCGCCTGCGGGGGGCCGATGCTGCGCCTGCACCACGCAGGCGCCGGCGGCGGCGCAAGCCGCGACGTCGAGGACGCCGGGCTCGGGCGGCAGCAGCAGCGAGTCGCCGGCAAACCAGGCGGCGGGAGTCTCGCTGATCTCGATGCCGTATTCGGTCGCGGCGGCGGGACAATCGGCGTGGGCACCGGGTTGCAAGTCGAAGCGGTAGGCCCCGCCGGCGCCCACCGTCTGACCCTGTTGCCCCGGCAGCAGACATTGCGCCGCGACCGGCGAGCCCCGACTCCCGCTCAGATGCAGGCGCACGCCGGGAATGGGCGTTCGTTCGACGCTGTCGTAGATCACTCCGCCCACCGCGAGGGGGAAGTCCACCCTGGACACCATGTTGACGAAGGGCGCAAGGGGCCGTTCGGCCCAAACCACGTTGCTGTCGGGGTGGCGGACGCGGACGGCGCCGCGGCTGTCGGCGGGTTCGGCGAAGAAATATTCGCCCTGATCGTCGCTTCTCACGCTTTCCGCGACTTCTCCGGCTTCGTTGACAAGTTCGGCCAGCCAGCCCGCGCGGCCCTGCTCGGCTTCGCCGCGGCTGCCGTCGGCATTGTCGTCGGCATAGATCGCGCCGCGCACCGCGGCGTTGGAAGGAAGCGCCGGAACGGGGTCGACAGGGATATGATTGTGCAGCGCCGTTACGGCGTCCGCGCCGAGAATCCAGTCGAGATGATAGCGAGCGGCTCCGTCGTTCGGCGGCGGCCGGTGGCTGTCCTGCACGAGACAGGCCATTGCGCCGGCGGCGCAGGCGGCCACGTCAAGCGGCTCCGCCGCGGGCGCGACCGCTTCGGAAACAGCGGCATGGTGTGTTGCCGGCGCGTCCACGATTTCGATCCGGTACCGGCTTGCCGCGACGGGACAACCGGCGGCGCCCGGCTGCAGGTCGAAGCGATAGGCGCCGTCGCCCGCGGTAGTCTGATCCTGTTGCCCAGGCAGCAGACATTGCCCGGCCAGCGGCGTTCCGTCGCCGCCGGTCAGGCGCAAGCGAACACCGGACACCGGATCGCGGGAGACACTGTCGTAGACGATGCCGCTTGCCGTCACCGGAAAATCCAGCATACTGGTCTCCCCGCGGTTTACGGCAATCGTCTGCCTGCTCCAGACCACATTGCTGCTCGGATGATGGAAGACGATGCCGTATTCTCCGGGCGGCACCTCCAGGAACTGATAGAAGCCCTGGCGATCGGCGGATTGCCGGTCGATGGCGACATCGAACGCGCCAAGCAGGCGCACTCCCCACCAGAGCCGGCCCCGCTCGAACAGATGCTTCTCGCCGTTGGCGTCGTTATCGGCGAAGACAATGCCGGAAATCGAGCCGGTCGTTTCGGTGGGCGTGGGGTCGTTGTCGGTTACGCCCACCCGGGCCGAGAATTCGCTGTCGTGGGGCGCGTAGCCGGGGCCGGCGACGACGCTTGCCGTGAAGCCGCCATCGGACTCGTCGTCTTCGTCCTCGACGGTGGCGACACGGAGCAGGGCGGTGCCGGTCGACCCGATGACCACGGT
Organism: Pseudomonadales bacterium; assembly: GCA_028279115.1. Classification (GTDB taxonomy): domain Bacteria; phylum Pseudomonadota; class Gammaproteobacteria; order Pseudomonadales; family Pseudohongiellaceae; genus UBA9145. The sequence goes on along the minus strand of JANQSV010000394.1, from coordinate 6,528 downwards.
TCTCGCGCCCGCTTGACCGGCACGGGCGAAGAAGCCTTCCTGTTCGACCCGGACATTGACCGTGATACTGTTCACCGGCGCCGGCGCCGCGTTGAGTGCGAAACTGGCCGTTCCGCCTTCACTGACCGTTCCACCGCCCGATATGCTCACCACCGGGGTAGCTTCGGATGGATTGCCGGCGCCGCCCTCTTGGGCGAAAACGCCGGACGAGACAACCGCCAGCAGCAGCCATGCCGTCTGGAAACCGTTCGATACCCGGATCATTGCTTCGTGATTCTCCTGGTGCAAAACCAATTCCCGCCCGCTTCGCGCCCCGAGGCGGGGAAAGATATCGGTAACTCAACGAGTTCTGAAACGTGCTCGCGCCGAAGCGGCGGTTCGCGGAGTGAAGTGTTTGCTCCCGACCCCCCGGCATGACGCGGCTGGAATGCGATTATAGGAAACTGACCCGTTCAGTGAAAGCGACTTGTCGGGTCTGGAGTCGAATTCCGGCGATATGCGATAGCCGCAGCCCCCGATCTCGCGGGCGAGCAGAGTCCGCGCTTTGATGAAGTCGAAAGCAAAAGCGACGGGGAACCGCGGCTTGCGCCGACCGGTTCACTCGTCTTCGAGGTGTTGGGATTGGCTGTCCTTTTCCCGCTGAATGCGCTGATAAATCTCCTCACGGTGAACGGCTATGTGCTTGGGCGCATTGACCCCGATTCGCACCTGGTTGCCTTTGACGCCCAGCACGGTAACAGTTACATCGTCCCCCACCATCAGCGTCTCGCCGATTCGGCGTGTCAGTATCAGCATTGTATTTCTCCTGGTCGACGTTCCATCGCACATCCTTCGTTGTTGGCGCTTCTTCCGGCCTGGCCGTCTATAGTATCCGCCTAATTTCAGCGTTTGCAAATTTTTCTTGGCGAATCAGGTTTCCGCTTCGCCACTTTGATGCTTTTCGAGTTCGAAAGCGCCATGCAGCGCCCGTACCGCCAACTCCAGATATTTCTCTTCGATCACCACGGAAATCTTGATTTCGGAGGTGGTGATGATCTGGATATTGATATTTTCCCCGGCCAGCGCCTTGAACATCCGGCTCGCGATGCCCGCGTGGGAACGCATGCCGACGCCAACCAGCGAGACCTTGGCGATTTTCGTATCGAGTTCCACCGACTGGGCCGACACCGAGGGCATGACCTGCTCAAGGATCTGCCGCGTACGTTCGGCGTCGCCGCGCTTGACGGTGAAAGTGATGTCGTTGCTGCCCTCCGCGGCCGCGTTCTGAACGATCACGTCGACCTCTATGCCCTGTTCGCTGACCGCGCCGATCACCTTGTAGGCGACGCCGGGAACGTCGGGCACGCCTTTCACGGTCAACTTGGCTTCGTCGCGCTCGAAGGCGACGCCGGCGATGGCGGGTGTTTCCATTTCTTCTTCCTCCAGCGTGATGAGGGTTCCGGGACCTTCTTCGAATGTCGATAGCACCCGCAGGGGAACCTTGTATTTGCCGGCGAACTCGACCGCCCGAATCTGCAGCACCCTGGCGCCGAGACTGGCGAGTTCGAGCATTTCCTCGAAAGTGATATGCCGCAGCAGGCGGGCGCCGTCAACCATGCGCGGGTCGGTGGTGTATACGCCCTTGACGTCGGTGTAGATCTGGCATTCGTCGGCTTCCAGCGCCGCGGCCAACGCGACCGCCGTGGTGTCCGAGCCGCCGCGGCCCAGGGTGGTGATGCAGCCGTTCTCGGTAACGCCCTGGAATCCGGCGACAACCACCACATTGCCCTGCTCGAGTTGCGCGTGAAGTCTGGTGCTGTCGACTTCCCGGATACGCGCCCTGGTATGGCTTTCGTCGGTCAGGATGCGGACCTGGCCGCCGGTGAACGAGCGGGCGCCGCAGCCGCGGCGCTCAAGCGCCATGCAGAGCAGCGAAACGGAGACCTGTTCACCGGTGGACAACAGCACGTCCATCTCTCTCGGCGTCGGCTGTTCCATGATCTCGTGGGCGAGCGCCACGAGCCGATTGGTTTCGCCGGCCATGGCCGACAGCACGACAACGATGTCGTGGCCTTCGCCGCGGAAGCGCGCGACCTTGTCGGCCACCGCTTCGATATGACCGACCGAGGCGACCGAGGTGCCGCCGAATTTCTGGACGATGAGGGACATCAGCTTCTCCGGACTGTCATTCCGCGCGGAGCGAAGCGGAGTGACTCGGGGCATCCATGCCCCTCACCCCACGGGGCGGAGCGGGGCTGTGCGCCGTCCAAAATGGCAATCCTGCCATTTTGTCGCGGAATCCCGGCGAGATGCCGCGGCTGCGCGCGGAATGACGGGAAACGAAGCATCAGTCGGCGTCCGTCAGCTGTGCTTCGACCCAGGGAGTTACGCTTGCGAGCGCACCGGGAAGAGCGCCGGCGTCGCGGCCGCCGGCCATGGCCATGTCGGGACGGCCCCCGCCCTTGCCGCGGATCCGGCCGGCGACCATATTGGCGAGATCTCCCGCCTGGACCGATTTCGTCAGATCCTTGCTGACTCCGGCGACGAGACTGACCTTTCCGTCTTCGCTGCCGGCAAGCACGACGACGCAACTGCCGAGCCGGTTCTTGAGCTTGTCCACGGCTTCGCGCATGGCCTTCGCGTCTAGCCCGTCCACCTGCGTGGCGAGCACCTTGATTCCAGCCACTTCGCGCGCCTGGTCGGCAAGGTCGCCGCCGGCGCCGGTCGCCAGCCTCGCCTTGAGTTGTTCGATCTGCTTTTCCAGCGCCCGGTTGGCTTTGGTTAACCGGCTCACCCGCTCGACGAGTTCGTCCGGAGTCGATTTCACGACGCGGCAGGCGTCGCGCAAGGTCTGTTCTTCATGATGCACGAGTTCGAGCGCGCGTTCGCCGGTAACCGCCTCGATCCGGCGCACGCCGGCGGAGATGCCAGACTCCGATGTGATCCTGAAGAGGCCGATGTCGCCGGTGCGCTCGACATGGCAGCCGCCACAGAATTCCACCGAATATTCGCCGCCCATGCTCACCACGCGCACCTCGTCGCCGTATTTCTCGCCGAACATGGCGAGCGCGCCGCGTTTGCGTGCTTCCCCGATCGGCATGATTTCCTTGCTGACGGCGGAATTGCGCAGGATTTCGCCGTTCACCTGTTGCTCGATTTCTCTGATTTGTTCCGGACCCACGGGCGCCGGGTGGGAGAAATCGAAGCGCAGCCGATCCTTGTCCACGAGTGAACCCTGCTGGGTGACGTGGGCGCCGAGAATATTGCGCAAGGCCGCGTGCACGAGATGAGTCGCGGAATGGTTCAGGGTGATGGCGCCGCGTTCTGCGGCGGCGATGCGCGCCTCGAGCCGATCGCCGGTGCGCAATACGCCTTGCCGCAATTTGCCGATATGCACGAGCGCTTCGCCCTGCTTTTGGGTATCAGTGACCAAGAAACGCATATCGCCGTTTTCGAGCACGCCGGTATCGCCCACTTGACCGCCGGATTCGCCATAGAAGGGGCTGACATCGAGCAGCAGGCGCACTTCCCGACCGTCGCGGAGTTCATCGAGCGGCTGGCGGTCCTCCACCGGGAACATGCCGATCACCGTGGCGGCGCCCGACAATTGTTCGTAGCCGATGAATTCGGTCGCCTGGTCCGCGTCGATATCGACGAGTTCGCCGGCGCTGAAATTGCTCGCGGCCCGGGCCTGTTCGCGCTGGGCCGTCATCGCTTGCTCGAATCCTTCGGCATCGATCGTCAGTCCGTGTTCCCTGGCGACATCGGCGGTCAGATCGACCGGGAAGCCGTATGTGTCGTACAGGCGAAACACAGTCCCGCCGGCAATCACCTTGCTGTCGAGTTCGGCGATGGCCTTTTCCAGCATGGTCATGCCGTTTTCCAGCGTGCGCGCGAACTGCCGCTCTTCTTCGAGCAGCACGTTCTCGATGCGCGGCCGCTGTTCGATGAGTTCGGGATAGGCCTCGCCCATTACGTTCGCCAGCGATTGCACGAGCTTGTGGAAGAAAAGATCCTTGACGCCGAGCCGATGTCCATGACGAATCGCGCGGCGAACGATGCGGCGCAATACATAGCCGCGGCCTTCGTTGGAAGGCAGCACGCCGTCGGCGACCAGGAAGGCGCAGGAGCGGATGTGATCGGCGATCACGCGCATGGAAGGGTCTTCCAGCTCGCCGGCGCCGGTAATTTGCCGGATGTCCTTGAGCAGGGACTGGAACAGGTCGATCCGGTAATTGCTGTGCACATGCTGCATTACCGCGGCGATGCGTTCGAGCCCGGCGCCGGTGTCGACCGATGGCCGCGGCAAGGCTTCGAGCGAGCCGTCTTCCTTGCGCTCGAATTGCATGAATACGAGGTTCCAGATCTCGATGTAGCGGTCGCCGTCTTCATCGGGCGATCCGGGCGGACCGCCGGCGACTTCCGGGCCGTGATCGTAGAAGACTTCGGAACAGGGGCCGCAAGGGCCGGTATCGCCCATGGCCCAGAAATTATCCTTCTCGCCCATGCGCGAGAATCGTTCCGGATCCACCTTGATTTCGTTCAACCAGATGTCCGCCGCCTCGTCGTCGTCGCGAAACACCGTCACCCAGAGTTTCTCCGGCGGCAGACCGAGCTTCACGGTGAGAAACTCCCAGGCGTATTGAATCGCTTCACGCTTGAAATAGTCGCCGAAGGAGAAATTGCCGAGCATTTCGAAGAAAGTGTGGTGGCGCGCGGTATAGCCCACGTTTTCGAGATCGTTGTGCTTGCCGCCCGCGCGCAGGCAGCGCTGGGAAGTCACCGCGCGCTTGCAGGGCCGCGCTTCCCGACCGAGGAAGACATCCTTGAACTGGACCATGCCGGCATTGGTGAAAAGCAGGGTCGGGTCGTTGCCGGGCACGAGCGGACTGCTCGGCAGTACCTTGTGGCCATGGCCGGCGAAATAGTCAAGGAAACTTTTGCGTATGTCGGCGCTGTTCATTATGCGGGGTCTGGTTGCAGGGTCCGGGTGACGGTCTGGCGCGGCGTCAAGCGCCGTTCTTGTCGTGTTCCGCGTCGTCGTCCGAACCGAGCATCGGCGTATTGCCGCCTTTGTCGGTGAAGGAAAATGTCTCCAGCGGCACCCGCAAATCGCCGTCGCTCGACAGGATGATCGCAATGGGGCGGGTCTTGGGAAAATGGCTCATGATAATGGTGAAAATGATCAGGAACGGAACGCAAAGGAAGGCCCCCGGAACGCCCCAGATCGTTCCCCACAAAGCCAGGTTCAGCAGAATCACGATCGGACTGAGATTGAACGAGGAACCCATCAGCCGCGGCTCGATCACGTTGCCGATGATCACCTGGAACGAGCCGATGCCGCCGAGCACCATGAAGAACAGATAATAGCCGTCGGACTGGGCCAGAGCGATCATCGCGGGAAACATGGTGGCGATGATGGAGCCGACGGTCGGAATGAAGTTGAGCAGGAAGATCAGCAAACCCCAGATCCCGGCAAAATCCACCCCCATCAGCAGCATCAGACTGAAACTGAGAATGCCGGTGAGCGAACTCGTGAACATCTTGATGGTGATGTATTTCTGGATGTCATCGCGGATGCGGTCGAAAATCCCGTTTACCTCTTTCTCTTTTTCGGGATCGGTTGTCAACGCGCTGATCTTGTTCCTGAATTGCCCCTGCTCGAAGAACAGGAAGCCGACATAGATCAGGATCAGGCTGCTGCTGGCCAGGATTCCCGCCGCCGACCCCGCCAGCGAGGCGGCGTAACTCGGCAGATCGATCCAGTCGCTGATCAACTGGCCGAAGTTCTCGCCCTGGAAATCGCCGACGTCGAGGAAAGGAAGCGACAGCGATTCGAGCCGGCGAATCAGGTTTTCCTGATATATCGGCGCCATTTCCATGACGCCGCCGAAAGAGGCGCTGAGAAAGTTGATCACGGCCCAGATTGCCGCGAGAAAAGTCAGGACCGACAAAGTCAGGCAGATCGGCCGGGGTATCGAAAAACGCCCGACCGAAAGCCTTCCCAACGCCGCGGCCAGGGTATTGATCAGGTACCAGAGAGCGATCGCGATCACCAGCGGCAGCAACAGGAACTCGCCGACGATCAGCAGGTAGAAAATAACGACTACCAGCAGCACGACGGCCAGGAAGTTCGGCACTTTCATCGTCTGAAATTTCCTTCGGGAACCGGCAAGGGATAAGACCGTTCCCCAAAACCCGCGCAGATTATCATATTTTGTCCCTGACAATTGCTGGATTCCGCCCCTTCTCGCCATCCCGCGCGGCGAAGCCCGCCCCCTCCGTCAGGCCGGACGGGAAACTTCCGGCGGCTTGCGCTAGACTTCAAGTTGGCGGGGTTGCGGTGGAAGTTCGCTGCAGCGCGGGAAATTCGAGGGAAGCAAACAAGGGTCTGTTCATGACGGGAGAACAATTCAAGCTGCGGATCGCGGGCAAAACCGATACCGGCTTGCTGCGCGAGCATAACGAGGATTTCATCGGCTTTGACGAAGACGCCACTCTGGCGGTGCTCGCCGACGGCCTTGGCGGCCGCGCTTCCGGCGAAGTCGC
>JANQSV010000392.1 GCA_028279115.1 Pseudomonadales bacterium | reverse complement strand
ACGACTTCGCGGATCATCGGCGACCAGCCCTGAACCGCAAGCTTGCTGTCCATGGCGAATGGCGCGATGCCGCCCTGGCGGTGACATTCGGCGCAGTTCCCGGCGATGATCGGAGCGATGTCGTGTTCGTAGGAGAGCTCGCCGTGGGCATCGAGGTCGCCATAGGAAATCGCCGCGCCGTCGGTGGCGGCAACGGTCAATTCGACGCTTTCTCCGCTCAGAACCCGATCGAGAAATTGCGCGAGAGACGAATCCGCCGCACCGCGATACAGCACTTCAAAGGTCGCGGGGTCGTAAACGACGGCCTCGTCGAGGCGGGTCATGCCGAGCATGTCCGCGACGAGTTGCGTGTCGTCCATCAGAATGGGCAAATCGATGCCCGCCTGTTCGGCCTCCGCCCGCACCGCGTCGCGGCTGGCGTCGAGGCCGGGGTTGAGCAGCATGAATGCCACGCCTTGCGCTTCATAGCGGGAACGCAATTCCCGCAAGGCCGCCAGCGCTGCGGCATCGGTTGCGCCATTGGCCTGGGGCAATAGCACGATGGCTTCCTGATCGTCGTACCAGGCCATATGGTGATAAACGCCCTGATGATCGATCAGGGAGAAATCGCCCACGCGCTCGCCGGCGAACACGGGTGAACCGGCGAGCAACGCGCAAAAGGCTGTCAACATGATTTTCTTCACGTTCTGGTCCTCGCTGAATGATGCTGTTTGCTTGATTCGTTCGGGTCTTTCGACAGTTAACAAGTCTATCACGGCTTCTGTTACCAAAGTACTCATGTTTTCGGTTTTCGGTTTTCGGTTTTCGGTTTTCGGTTTTCCGGATTGCGGCTAAAATGCGCGGGACTTTTTCGCCGGTATCCTTTAGTCCCGCCGAGTCATGTCCAAAGCCGTATTGCTGATCAATCTGGGAACGCCGGCGGAGCCCACGGCCAGAGGGCTGCGCGAGTTCTATCGCTGTTTCTTCGCCGACCGGTTCGTTTTCGACATCAATCCGGTCGGCCTGTGGCTGCTGCGAAACCTGATCGTCATGCCGCTGCGGGCGCCGCGCACCGCGCGCGATTACGCCGGGATCTGGATGGACCAAGGGTCGCCTTTGCAAGTCTATTCCGAGCGGGTCGGACAAGGCGTACAGGAAAGGTTCGATGCGGCCGGGTCCGACGTGGCGGTGCGCGTCGGCATGGCCTATGGCAGGCCGTTCATCGCCGATGCGCTGGCCGAACTTGAGCGCGAAGGCCGCGACGAAATCCTGGTTTTTCCCCTGTACCCCCAATACGCGCGGGCAACGACGGAATCCGCCTTCCATTCCGTGCGCCGCGCGGCGGCAAGCTGGCGGCAAGCCCCGAAACTCCGCTTCATCGATGACTTCTTTGCCGAGCCGGCGTTCATTCGCGCCTGGGCCGGAGTCATTCGCGCCAAGCTGGCCGAAGCGAACGCCGATCATCTGGTTTTCAGTTACCACGGGCTGCCCGAGGCTGCGGTCCGCAAGACCGACAAGCAAGGCTGCTGCGATTTCGGCGCTTGCTGCGACGAAATCGGCGAAGCGAATCGCAACTGTTATCGCGCCCAATGCCTGGCGACCAGCCGCGCCATCGCCGCCGCGCTCGGTCGGGAAGCCGAAGCTTGCTCGGTGGCGTTCCAGTCGCGCTTCGGTCCGGCCCGATGGATCAAACCCTATCTCGACGCGCATTTGCTGGAACTGCTCGCCCAGGGCAAGAAGCGCATAGCGGTCGCGACTCCCTCGTTCGTCACCGACTGCCTGGAGACCTTGCACGAAATCGGACGCGAGTACCGCGAACAATTCATCGAGGCGGGAGGCGGGGATTTGATACTTTTGCCGAACTTGAACGATGACGCGGGCTGGATAGCCGCGCTGCATGAACTCTCCGCTGCGCGATTTGTTGATTAACCGCGCAACATTGCCATACTTTGCGCAACAATTCTGAAGTTTGTGAGAGAATCATGTCGAATTCCACGGTGGGTCTGCGCCTTGGCGAAGAGACCCGGCATCGCCTCGAAGCCTTGGGCAAAGTGAGGGAAAGAACTCCCCATTATCTGATGAAAATGGCCGTCGAGCGGTTTCTGGATGTGGAGGAAGCTCTTGAAGCCGAGCGCCGGCTGGTGAAAGACTGCTGGAAAAAATACGAATTGACCGGCGAGTCGATCAGGCACACGGATGCGCGGGCTTGGGCGGACAAGCTCGATGTTGGGGCGGAATTTCCTTGACGATGGTTGCGGGATGGCTGCCCGAAGCATTGGACGACCTCAAGCGGCTTCACGCGTTTATCGAACCGCACAGCCGGAAAGCCGCCAAACACGCGGTCGAAACCCCGATAGAAGCGGTGGATGGCCTGACGCGGTTTCCGGAAAAGGGCCGGCCCTGGGGCGTGGAAATGGACTTCCGGGAACTGCCGGTTCGTTTCGGCGCCCGAGGCTATGTCGTTCGATATCGGCATATCGGCGATGAAGTCATCGTCGTCCGGGTCTGGCATGCCCTGGAAGACCGCTGATACCCAACGAGATTCCGCGACTCCGCTTCGCTCCGCGCAAAATGACGAAGTCGTGAACCCACCGCCCCCGCACAGCGTGAGCTGCTGCCGGGACAGAGGAGTGCAGCGGGCGTGCGAGGCATGCCTGCGCCATCAACATCTGCGTTTTTTGGCGAAAAGGCGCGGACAAAGTTGAAATCGGATTCATCCAAACGAGAAATCCGACCAGACTGTGACTACCAACACCGAACTCAGCAACGATGCCGGCCGGCGACTTGATTCACTCGTGTCCCAAACGGGACGGAGCAAAGCCTTTTACCTCAAGGAAATCGTCGAACGGGGCCTTGAGGATATTATCGAGATGTCAAGAATTCGATGCGTCTTCGCCGCTTCCCACCGAATTGACCTGATCGGAACATATGGTGATGCCGTCATCTACGTTCACCGGCAAAGCTTCCAATGCCGGCGAATCCAGAATTTCCTGAATCAACTTCTTGTCGCCACCGATATAGGTGCTGTTCAGATCGATATCCGTCGTTATCCACCAATCTGGGTCATCGCACCAGATCAGATTTGCGGTCGACTTGTCTACGCCAACAAAAAACGACATATCCATCATGCGCAATGGCGCTTTGAACAGATCCCAATCTCGAGTTCCCGTGTTCACGTGCCTGGTTTTGGGAATATGCTTCCGGTAATTCCAGCTCCAGCCCCGCCAGACACCCAGCCAGCAGTCGCCGCTTTTGCAATGGCTTGCGAGAATATCGCGCAGAGGCTTGGACGCCGCGGGAGGGAGCTCGCCGGTATCCGGGGGCTCAACCGCGCCGCCGCGCATGCTTGGCGCCGAGATATGGTCCCATTGCATCAAAGGATGGGGTTTTGATCCCGACCAGTTCGCCATTTCAGCCCAACTGAGCGCCGTGCGCCGCTCGGGATACACGAGCCGCGCGGGATGAAAGATTCTGGCGTATCTCTCGAATACCGTGGGCACCAACGAGCCGACACAAAGCGAATGGAATGGGGCGAGATGCCCAAGGCGGCGCTTGACGCCGCGAACGAAATATACAGGGGTCAGTTTTCCCGGCACGCCAAAAACCTTGGTCTGGACGGATGATATCCCGGATAGGGTTGATAATTCCCGAGTTCTGAACTGATGCGCAACGACAGCATGGTGCGATATATTCCGATGCGGCATGGAGTCAACACCGCGACCAATCTACTCTGGTGGATGTTCACGGAGTTGCCGGTCTCACTGGCACTCATGGAAGTTCCGACTCTCTGCCGGAAAGTATAGAATATCCACCGACTTCCGGAGGATCAAAAAATTTCTCTACTTTCCCGATATGCGGAGCTGTCGGGAGCCACGAGAATAACTTTTCCGCGAATGCGGTTCAATTACAGTATGGGTCGAGGCTGTAGACATTCTTGATATCGCGGTCGTAAGCGACGGATGTTTCGAGTTCGAATCCGCCGGGCTGCGCCAGGGCCGGATGCAATGCGATCGGCCCCCGCCAAAACCGCTGCGCGGTTTTGACTCCCCCGGAGGGGGAGTAGTGTTCGGCTTGCATGGGGCTCTTGGGTTATTCGTACCTGAGCGCGTCGATGGGATCGAGGTTGGCCGCCTTGGCCGCCGGCAGGATGCCGAACAGTACGCCGACGAAGCCGGAGAATCCCAGTGCCAGGACGATCGCCCACAAGGGAATGCTGGCGGGGGGAAAGGAATCGATGCTGCCCGAGATGGCGGCGCCGAGACCGAAGCCCGCGGCGAGGCCGATCAGGCCGCCGAGCAGGGACAGCAACATGGCTTCGATCAGGAACTGGGCGAGGATGTGGTGGCGCTTGGCGCCGATCGCCTTGCAGATGCCGATCTCCCGCGTGCGTTCGGTTACCGACACGAGCATGATGTTCATGATGCCGATGCCGCCCACGAGCAGCGAAATCGAAACGATGCCGCCGACCACCAGCGTCACCATGTTGATGATGGTGTCGAAGGTTTCCATCAACTGTTCCGCAGTGTTGATGACGAAATCGTCGTCCTCGTCAGGGCTCAGGTCGTGGGCGTTTCGCAGCAGGGCGGTCAACTGGCGCGTCACGTCTTCCGCGTCGGCGTCTTCGCTCAGGCTCAACTGAATCTGGATGTCCGTGCGCGCCTGATTTCCCTGCAAGCTGCGCATGGTGGCGTAGGGCATGAGCACGATGTCGTCCTGACTGAATCCCATGATATCGCCCTTGGCTTCGAGCAGGCCGATCACCTTGAACCATTCGCCGCCGAGTTCGACATACTCGTTGACCGGATTTTCCGGCAGCGCCAGATCCTCCCGGACTTTCTCGCCGATAACGGTGACCCGGCGGCGCGTGAGATTGTCGCTTTCGGCGATGAAGCGCCCATGTTCCACGTAGGACTGCGCAACGTCGCGATAAGCGTAGGTAGTGCCCATGATCTGGCTGAACGTCGTCTGGGCGGCGTATCTGACCTGGCTGGCGCGGTTGGCGTAAAGGATCGGCGTGACCGATGCGATGCCCTCGCCGCGGCGCTCGATCAGTTCGAGATCCTCGGGCGTGAGCCGCGCCCGCACCCCACGCATCTGCTCGGCGATCGGCGTATGCGACTGGATCGTCAGGCTGTTCGAGCCAAGCGAGGA
>JANQSV010000385.1 GCA_028279115.1 Pseudomonadales bacterium | reverse complement strand
AAATACACATCGATCGCCGAACTTGCCGCCCGCTACGGCGCTTCCGTTCCTTGCGCCGGCAATCTGCCGGCCAGACTCGACGACCCGGAATTCGTCTGGTTCATCGATCAAGGCGCCGTCGACCTGTTTCTGCTCGAATTTCGGGACGGCGTGGAACAGGCGGCGCCGCAACATCTTCTGCGCGCCAGAGCGAACCGCTTCCTGCCCGGCGTCGCGCCTGACGAGGAAGACACGAAACTCAGCCTGATTGCCAAGGGCTTGCCCGGCACTATGCTGAAACGCTTGCCGGCATCGGCGCTGGCCGAGGCCGATCCGAAAGAGTTGGCGGCACAGACGGACATCTGGCTGACCGAACTTGTCGACACATTGTCCCGTTACGTGACGCGTCATCCGCGGCCGGACGCCTTGACCGAGCCCGGCACGAAGCGAATTCTCGACCCGGGCGCGCTTTCCGTCCGGCGCGGCGTGGTTTGGGTGTCCCAGCCGCCCCGCGGCGCCGGCTTGTACATGGACCTCATCGACTGGGCGGAAATCGCCGGAACGGATTCGGGCCCGAAAGGCGCGATACCACTTGCGCCGGCAAACTGGCTCACCCTGTTCGAACGGACGGAGCTCGTGGCCAGATCGTCCGCCACACTTGCCGAAGAGGGTGAACTGCTGCCGGGGCTGGCCCGTTTCCACGCGGTCGCATTCGCGCTGGAGCGCCTCAATCGCAAGCTGGGGGTGGTTGATCGCGCAAATCTCGAACGCGCGCGGGCGAGTAGCCGGCGCCGGGACGAGGAAGCCGCCCGCCGCCGGCTTTTCAATATCCATGATCTGCCCGTGGAAGGCGACGCCGATATTGAAGACACAGCTCTGGCGCGCGCCATGCGGATCATCGGCCGCCGAGAGGGCATCGAGTTCAAGATTCCCCGGCGCGGAGACGCTCAAGAAGCTCCGCTGCGCCTGATCGACATACTCAATGCTTCGGGGGTGCGCGCCCGCCGGATAAAGCTGAAGCCTGAAGACAAGTGGTGGCTTGGCGACAGCAACGCGATGCTCGCGTTCCGATCCGGGGATGGTCGGCCCGTGGCCTTGTTGCCCGGCGCCTTGGGCCGCTACCGGGAATGCGACCCGATAAGCAAGCGTGGCGTCCGGCTTACGTCCGAACGAGCCGCGGCGCTTGAGGCGGAGGCCTGGATGTTCTATCGCCCCCTGCCGCCGCGGAGCGTTGAAGCAGGCGATCTGCTTCGCATCGGCCTGCATGGATCGGCCGCCGATGTGTTACGGCTGATATTGACCGGCCTTCCCGCCGGCCTGATCAAGCTTTCGCCGGCGCTCGCACTGGGTTTTACGGCAAACCATGTCATGCAGGGCGGCAATGCCGGCGCGGTCTATGCCGTAGCGGCGGCGCTGGCCGGCTTCGGCGCGCTGGGCGGGCTGCTGCACATGCTGCGAGGCATGGCGATGATGCGGCTGGAAGGACGTTCGACCTTGCGCATCGAAGCCGCTTTCTGGGACCGCCTGCTGCGGTTGTCTTCAGGTGTTCTGCGTCGCTATCCCGCCGGCGATCTGGCCATGCGCGGCATGACTTTCCAGAATCTGCGCGACGGCTTGCAAGGCGTCGCCGCCGACAGCGTGTTGTCGATCGTCTTCCTGCTGCCGGTTTTCGGCCTGATCTTTTTCTACGACGACAGGCTCGGCCTCATCGCCCTCGCCTTCAGTCTCGCTTCGCTGCTCGTCACTTTCCTGATCGGCATGCGCCAGATCCCGCCTTGCGGCCGCATGATCGGCGCCATGCGCACCGTCGCCGGCAGATTGTTCCAGATCATCAGCGGAATCGCCAAGTTGCGCGTGGAAAATGCGGAAGGATCGGCTTTCGCGATCTGGGCGCGCGACTATCGCGAACAGAAGCGCGCGGAACTCGAATTAGGCGCGAACGAGGGGCATTTGCAGGCTTTCGGCGCCGCGCTCCCCTTTCTGACCGCGGCGGTTCTGCTGCTCGCGGTGGCGACCGGCGAAGGCCGCATGGTTCCGGTCGGCGATTTTCTCGTGGTTTACACTGTTTACATGGCATTCCAGGCCGCCGTTGCCCGGCTTGGCGAATCCTTCGGGGCGATAGCCGCCATGATGCCGGGCCTTGACCAGATCAGGCCCCTGCTCGCCGCGGTTCCCGAATCCGCGGACGAAGGCGAACCGGTGGAACATCTCGGCGGCGAGATTCTGTTCGACCATATCACTTTCCGCTACGATCCAGATGGCCCGCTGATTCTCGACGATGTCGCGATCCGCGCCCGACCGGGAGAATTCATCGCTATCGCGGGCGAGTCCGGCGCCGGCAAGAGCACTCTGTTCCAGCTCGCGCTGGGACTCGAACAGCCGACTTCGGGAGCGGTGTATTACGACGGCCGCGACCTGCGGCATTTGAACCTGAAACAATTGCGCCGCAATATCGGGGCGGTTCCCCAAGCGGTGCAACTCCATGCCCAGGATATCTGGGACAACATCGTCGCCCATCACGAAGGCGTAACCGCCGATGAAGTGTGGCGAGCCGCCCAATCCGCCGGCATCGAAAGCGGAATCAAGGCCATGCCCATGGGTATGATGACGCCGGTCGGCGCCAGCGGGTCGGTTCTGTCGGGCGGCGAGAGTCAACGTGTGTCCATAGCCCGCTCGCTGATCCGCAGTCCGCAGATCATGCTGCTTGACGAAGCCACCAACTGGCTCGACAACGAAAGCCAGACGGAGGTAATGAACAATCTCGCCACCCTGCCCGCGACCCGAATCGTCATCGCCCATCGCCTTTCCACTCTGGAACAGGCCGACCGCATCTACGTGATGCGGGCCGGAAAAGTCGTGCAATGCGGCTCTTTCGAGGAACTGATGGAAGTCGACGGCGTATTCCGCGAACTGGTCAAACGCCAGATCGCCTGAAACGGTTCAGGTCACCATCCAGGTGTTGCCGCTGAGCAGCAAGGCGCCGAGATTGCCCTCGCGGGATTTGCCCTTGCGGCTGCTGAATTGTTCGTCGAAGCTCGGCTGTTGCCGCCGGTGGAGAACGCCGATGGCGATCGGAAAATCGGGGCCGTGCATGGCCGCGAGCAATTGCGCGAGCGCCGGATTGGTTTCGTCGTGCACGAGCACGTCATCCGAATCAGCCGGCACGACTTCGAGCGTCAGGCTGTCGCGGTCGAGGCGGATCGCCTTTTCATTGTTCTTGCCGAACAGCACCGGTTTGCCGTGTTCGACCTCGACGCGGAAGTCCGGCGCGGTCTGGCGGTCCTTGACCGGCTCGAAAATGCCGTCGTTGTAGATTGGGCAGTTCTGCAGGATTTCGATGAAGGCCGTGCCCTTGTGCGCGTGTCCGGCGCCGATTACCTCGGCCAGATGTCTGGCGTGGGTATCGATGGAGCGGGCGATGAACGAACCGCCCGCGCCGAAGGCGACGGCGCAAGGCGAAAGGGGTGGATCGATGGAGCCGGCGGGCGATGACGGCGAGCGGGTTCCGATCCTCGAGGTGGGAGAATATTGACCCTTGGTCAGGCCGTAGATTTCATTGTTGCACACCAGAATCTGCAGATCCAGGTTGCGGCGCAGCGTATGGATCATGTGATTGCCGCCGATGCTGAATCCGTCGCCGTCGCCGGTGACGACCCAGACGTCGAGTTCCGGATTCGCCAGTTTGACGCCGGTGGCGATAGCGGGCGCACGGCCGTGGATGGTATGGAAGCCGTAGGTGTTCATGTAGTAGGGAAAGCGGGAGGAACAGCCGATTCCCGAAACGAACACCTGGTTTTCCCGCGGCCGGCCGAGCGCCGGCAGCAGTTTCTGCACCGTTTTCAGGATGGCGTAATCCCCGCAGCCGGGGCACCAGCGCACTTCCTGGTCGGAAGCGAAGTCCTTCAAGGCCAGGTTTAACGAGAGCTTGGGCTGGTTCATTGCACAGCCTCGACTTCGCGGCACTTGGCATGAATGGCCGCGAGGATTTCGCCGATCTTGAACGGCTGGCCGGAAACCTTGCTCAGAATTTCGACGTCGAGCAGATATTCGGCTCGCAACAGGCGCGCGAATTGCCCGGTATTCATCTCGGGCACAAGGATCGAATCGAACCGGCCCAGCAATTCGCCGAGATTTCCGGGCAAGGGATTCAGATAGCGCACGTGGATATGCGACACCGCATGTCCTTCGAGCCGGGCTCTTTTCACCCCCTGGTGGACCGCGCCGTAAGTCGAGCCCCAGCCGACCACGGCCAGCTCGCCCGAAGCTTCGCCCAGATCGACTTCCTGCAAGGGAATGTCCTTGACGATGCCGGCCACTTTTCCGACCCGCATCTCGGTCATCTTCTGGTGGTTGGCCGGATCGTATGAGATGTCGCCGCTATCGTAGTTGCTCTCGATGCCTCCGATTCTATGCTCCAGCCCGGGCGTGCCGGGCCGCGCCCAGACTCGCGCCAGGGTTTCAGGGTCGCGCCTGGCCGGACTGAAATCCGCGGAATCCTGCGCGTATTCGACCGGGAGCGGCGCCAGATCGTCCACGCGCGGAATTCTCCAGCGCTCGGCCGCATTGGCGAGATAACCGTCCGACAGCAACATCACCGGCGTCATGTAACGAATGGCGATGCGCACCGCTTCCTGGGCGATATCGAAACATTCCGGCGGCGTGGCGGGCGCGATGACCGGCACGGGAGTATCGCCGTGGCGGCCGAACAACGCCATGTTCAGGTCCGATTGTTCGGTCTTGGTCGGCAGTCCGGTCGAAGGCCCGCCGCGCTGGGTGTCGATGACGATCAGCGGCAATTCCGTCGAAATCGCCAGCGACACGCCTTCGGATTTCAGGGCGATGCCCGGACCCGCGCTCGAAGTCACGCCGAGCGAGCCGGCGAAAGACGCGCCGATGGCGGTGCATACCGCGGCGATCTCGTCTTCCGCCTGGAAGGTGCTGACGCGGAAATCCTTGCGCGCGGTCAATTCATGCAACAGATTCGAAGCCGGCGTGATCGGATAGGATGCGAACAGCATGTCGATGCCGGCGAGTTCGATTCCCGCCAGCAGACCCCAGGCCAGCGCCTGGGTGCCGGTGATGTTGCGATACAGGCCCGGTTCCGAACTTGCCCGCGGCACGCGGTAGACATGAATCCCCGTCGGCAGTTCGGCGGTTTCGCCGAAAGCGTGCCCGGCGTTGAGCGCGGCGATATTGGCCCCGGCGATTTCCGGCTTGTTGGCGAACTTGGTCTGCAGATTCCGGACGATCGCCGCCCGGTCGCGGTCGAACAGCCACATGATCAGGCCCAGGGTCCACATGTTCTTGCATCGCAAGCTGGCCTTGTGGCCTAGCTCGAACGATTCCACGGCGGCGAGAACCTGGGCCGAGATGTCGATATCGAGCACCCGGAATTCAACCAGGGATCCATCGTCGAGCGGATTGACCGCATAGCCGGCCTTGGCCAGATTCTTCGCGGAAAAGGCGCCGCGGTCGGCGATGATCAGGCCGCCGTCGATCACATTCTCGAGATTGGTGATCAGCGCCGCCGGATTCATCGCCACGAGCACATCGATCGCATCGCCCGCGGTGACGATGTCGTCCGAGCCGAAATAGATCTGGAAGGCCGAAACGCCGAAAGTCGCTCCCACCGGCGCGCGGATTTCGGCCGGGAAATCGGGGAAAGTGGAAAGATCGTTGCCGTAGAGCGCCGTCGCCAGCGTGAAATTGGAGCCGGTCAATTGCATGCCGTCGCCGGAATCGCCGGCGAAGCGCACGACGACATCCACCACCTCGCGTTCATCGAGATGATGCTCGTCGAGCTTTTCTTCGATCAATTCCATGAATACCGGTCCGGCGGAAGAGCAAGACGCGGATTCTAACAGATTTACCGATCCGCCAACGCCCGCCGCGCGCTATACCGGAACGCATGGGGCGCAGAGCGACACCCCGCCCCCATGTGAAGTTCTCCGGCCCGGGCAGCGCAGTACCGAACCAAAGGGCAACACTTCAACAATCCAACATATATTTTTGTTGCCTCAGTGCATCAAGCATGCGTTTGGGAGTACTTCCTGAACTGTATCCACCGTATTTGGTCCAAGAGGGAGTTTCCAGCCACTTCGTAGTTTCTCGGGCGATAGCAACCAGTTTTTCATGAGGAACAAGACACCAATACAATCGGATTTTTTCATTTTCATTCTTTTCCTGTATGGGAAACGCCATCCACAAATCTTTTCCCTGATACTTCTTGTTGATCGTTACGCGAGCTTTGAGTTGCACTCTCAACGTAATTTCACTGCTTCGATGATACGCGATAAAATCCGCACCCAACCAATCGTCGTCCAGCTTGATGCAGTTGAAACCATAATCAGCCAAAACCGCGGAAAGCTTCGCTCGTACTGCCTATTGTAGTGCGCCTTATGAGGTCAATCGAAATGCCTGGGTTGCAGCGCCGAATTCGATTGTAGCGGGAATCTCGACAGAGCTATCTATCAGCCAAATTTATACTTGTAAATTGAACGGCTATCGTTCAATATTCATGGATGAATGAAATTATCAGGACATCGCATGAGCAGCATCTGACCAGGCTATTGCGGGAGAATCCGGTGGTTGCGCTGCTCGGAGCCCGGCAGGTGGGCAAGACGACGCTTGCCAAGGCGCTGATACGCGGCTGGAATGGAGAAGCGATCCGGTTCGACCTTGAGGATCCGCGCGACCTTGGCCAGCTTGATGAGCCGATGCTTGCCCTCGAACCCCTGCGCGGACTGGTCG
Source organism: Pseudomonadales bacterium (assembly GCA_028279115.1). Classification (GTDB taxonomy): domain Bacteria; phylum Pseudomonadota; class Gammaproteobacteria; order Pseudomonadales; family Pseudohongiellaceae; genus UBA9145. Next base: position 6,819 of record JANQSV010000385.1, on the reverse strand, counting down.
TCATCGACGAAGTGCAACGTCGTCCCGAGCTCTTTCCGGCGCTGCGGGTGCTGGCTGACCGTTCTCCTTCGCCCGCAAAGTTTCTGGTGCTGGGCAGCGCCTCGCCGGAGTTGCTGAGCCAGGGATCGGAATCGCTCGCGGGTCGCATCGCCTTTCATGAATTATACGGTTTCGACCTGGAAGAGACGGGGCCGGAAAACTGGCGCCGCCTTTGGCTGCGGGGAGGATTTCCCCGCGCTTATCTGCCGGCCACGCATAGGCAAAGCCTGGAATGGCGAAGGAATTTCACCCGCACGTTCCTCGAAAGGGATTTACCGGCGTTCGGCTCAAGAATTCCTTCCCGCACCATGTCGGATTTCTGGTCGATGCTTGCCCACTATCACGGTCAAACCTGGAACGGTTCGGAAATCGGACGGGCATTCGGGGTTTCGCATACGGCGGTGCGCCGCTACCTCGATTTGCTGAGTTCGACCTTCATGGTGCGGCAACTGCGCCCCTGGACCAGAAATCCCGGAAAGCGGATCATCAAATCGCCCAAGGTCTATGTTGCCGATTCCGGCATGCTGCATAGCTTGCTTGGGATAGAATCGCCTCAAGACCTTGCCGCCCATCCGAAGGTGGGCGCCAGCTTCGAGGGATTTGCACTCGAACAGGTGATGAACCGACTCGAAATCCCTCCCGGCGATGCCTGGTACTGGGCAACGCAAGGCGGCGCGGAACTCGATCTGCTGGTGATTCGCGGCTCGCGCCGATTCGGTTTCGAATTCAAGCGAACCGATGCGCCGAAGCGCACACGCTCGATGCTTGCGGCGCTGGATTCGCTTCAACTCGAACGCATAGACGTCATCTACCCCGGCGGGAGTAGTTACCGCATGCACGAGCGGATTCGGGCAGTTCCACTGGAAAGCCTGCTGGACGAGCCCGCCGAGTTCTGATTGCCAAGCGAGGCGGAAACTGGAAGTATTGGGCCTCGGGCTGGAAGTTCCGCTTGGGACCGAAATCACATGACCAGACTTCGCTCAGCACAAACCGCCGCATTTTGCGCGCTGCTCGGCATTGCCGGAATCTTGCATGCCCAGGACGACGCGCTGCCGCTGCCTCTCGACGACGTGCGCCTGTTCACCGAGGCGCTGGACCGCATCCGCATGTCCTATGTCGAAGAGATCGATGATCGCACACTGCTCGAAAACGCGATTCGCGGCATGCTGGCGAACCTCGATCCGCATTCGGCCTTCGTCGACGGCAGGGACTTCGACAGCCTGCAGGAAACCACTACCGGGGAATTCGGCGGACTCGGCATCGAGGTGGGGCAGGAAAACGGCTACATCCTGGTGATCGCGCCGATAGACGACACACCCGCCGACCGGGCCGGGCTGCGCTCCGGCGACCTGATCGTCGCCATCGACAACCAGCCGGTGCGCGACATGCTGCCCGAAGACGCCGCCAGTCTCATGCGCGGCGAACCGGGAACCGCGGTGACACTGACGATTTCCAGGGACGGACTGGAGCCTTTCGATGTCGAAATCACGCGTGAGGCGATCGCCGTCAGCAGCGTGCGCAGCCGCCTGCTCGAACCGGGCTACGCCTATGTGCGCATCCCGATATTCCAGCTCGACACCGGCCAGGACTTCCAGGCGGAAGTCGCCGGGCTGCTCGAAGAAGATCCGGAGTTGAATGGTCTTGTGCTCGATTTGCGAAACAACCCCGGCGGCGTCTTGCAGGCTTCGGTCAACGTGGTGGATGCCTTCATCGATTCCGGCCGCGTGGTCTATACCCAGGGTCGGCTGCGCGAAGCGGCCACGGAGTATTTCGCGAACGCGGCAACCGTGGCGCCGGACCTGCCCGTCGTGGTGCTGATCAACGGCGGTTCGGCTTCGGCGGCTGAAATCGTCGCCGGCGCATTGCAGGATCACAGCCGCGCCGTCGTCATGGGCACGCGCAGCTTCGGCAAGGGCTCGGTGCAATCGGTGCTGCCGCTCGACGGAGACCGGGCCATCAAATTGACCACATCGCTGTATTACACGCCCGACGGCCGTTCGATCCAGGCCCAGGGCATCGAGCCCGACATTGTCGTGGAAGAAGCCTTCATCACGCGCCGCTCGCGCAACGTCGCGCAATTCGCCGAAGCCGACCTGCCGAGGAGCCTGCAAAACGAAAACGGCGCCGATGGAAACATCGCCCCGCTGGTATCCGCCGCCGAAGTCCTCGCCGCCGACTATCCGCTCAACGAAGCGCTGAATCTGCTGAAGGGGATAAGTATCCTCAACCGCGATTAGTCTACTCCCTCTCACCTGTCATACTGCTCACAGCGAAGTGGAGCGACGGGTTTTGGGAGGGAGTGGTTCAAAGCCGCATTTCGTGTAGTATGGCTCTTATCGGTCTTGCCAGCGCATCGGGATTGTGGGGATTGCGCCTGCGATGGCAGCGAAGTCACGGATTCGGGGATTAGAGATAAGCGGCATTGCGACACTGATTGACGGAGCGACCCTGTTTGGGTCTAAGCAACGGAGCGTAATTGCCGAAAACCATAGGAACTGCTGCACGAAGTGGTGGTCCGCAAGCAGAGGGTGGAACAATGGCCATCGAAATAATGACCACTTCAGAAATCGCCCAAAAGGCCGAGCAAATATATGCTGAAAATTATCAGGCGGAATACGAAACTGAATACAAAGGCCATTACGCAGTTATCGACATAACTGACGAAACTATTTATGTGGCGGAGTTTCCAGAGATTGCCATGAAAAAGGCGATTGATGAATCCCCTGACGGCATTTTTCACCTGATACGTATAGGTTCAGCGGCAAGCGTGTACCATCTTGGGCATTTAGGAAGGCATCATGTCAGCAGTCATTCAGGGTCAATTCTATGATACGGGACTTCCAAAAATAGACATCGGCATCTGCAAAGATGTGAATAGCCTGCCCGGGAGTCAATTCCGAGGTAAAGGTATTATAGATACGGGATTTTCTGGTTTTGTACAGATTCCCAAGAGTGTAGCCATAGATTTACAACTTACTCCCAGGGCCACTACAACATCTATGACTCTGGCGGATAACCGCACCGTAACAAGACAAGCCAGCTTCGGAATCGCCCTTCTCAATGGTCATCCGGAAGGAGGCATGTTTTATCTTGACGAAAATTTCCCGTACATTCTACTAGGCATGGATTTCTTACGTATTTTCGAGAAAACCCTTATCATTTCCGCACGCTCCACCGTTCGCTTGATGGATAATGATCGACTGCCTCATGTCTTGCAACGCCTGTAGGTCAGGAGCCCCAAGAGTTCTTCACAGATCTAAATCACCTTATTCACTTATCTATATTGCATTTCTCTTCCAAGCTTCTCAATCTCTTGTATATCCCGCCCAAAAACTTGTCTATTTCATTGACAGCAACCCCCGATTAGAACCACCCACGATGTGGAATTTCCACCTTTCAAGCTGCCTGCCGGGGAGCCTGCAAAACGAAAACGGCGCCGGTGGAAACATCGCCCCGCTGGTATCCGCCGCCGAAGTCCTCACCGCCGACTATCCGCTCAACGAAGCGCTGAACCTGCTGAAGGGGATAAGTATCCTCAACCGCGATTAGCGCCCCCCCACCTGTCATTCTGCGCGCGGCGAAGCGGAGGCGCAGAACTCCCCAAGGCCACGACAGCGCCAATGAGATTCCGCGACTTCGCTCGGAATGACAGATTCTGGGAAGAAGTGGTTCAAAGCCGCACTTCGATGCCGCGGGAGGCCATGTGGCGCTTGGCCTGTTCGATGGTGAATTCGTGGAAGTGGAAGATGCTTGCGGCGAGCACCGCGTCGACGCCGCCTTCGAGTACGCCTTCGGCGAGGTGTTCGAGCGTGCCGACGCCGCCGGAGGCGATAACGGGAACGCGCACGGCGCCGCTCACGGCGCGGTTGAGCAGGTTGTCGAAACCCTCTTTCGTGCCGTCGCGGTCCATGCTGGTAAGCAGGATTTCACCGGCGCCGTAGTCGACCATGCGGCTGCACCATTCCACCGCGTCGATGCCGGTGGGATTGCGTCCGCCATGAGTGAAGATTTCCCATTTTGGCTGCGCGCCACCGGAGACCTGCTTGGCGTCGACCGCGACGACGATGCATTGCGAACCGAAGCGTTCCGAGGCGGCGCGGACGAAAGGCGGATCGAAGACCGCGGCGGTATTGATCGCCACCTTGTCGGCGCCGGCGTTGAGCATCATGCGGATATCGTCGAGCGTGCGGATGCCGCCGCCGACGGTGAGCGGGATGAAGACCTGGGCGGCGATGTCGCGCACGGTTTCGACCGTGGTCGCGCGCCCTTCGTGACTCGCGGTAATGTCGAGGAAAGTGACTTCGTCAGCGCCTTCGTCGCAATAGCGTTTCGAGACCTCGACCGGGTCGCCGGCGTCGCGGATGTCGACGAAACGCACGCCCTTGACCACGCGACCGTTGTCGCAGTCGAGACAGGGAATTATGCGCCTGGCGAGTCCCATCGCTAAGCGTCCGCTTCCGCCTGGGCCCGGCCGAGGTCCAGGGCGCCTTCGTACAGGGCGCGCCCCGCGATCACGCCGATGATGCCTGCGCCGCCGCAGCCGGCCGCGGCCCGCTTCAGCCTGGTGATGTCGTCGAGACCGGTCACGCCGCCGGAAGCGATCAGCGGAATCGCGGATTGCGCCGCCAGGCCGGCCGTGGCTTCGACGTTGACTCCCTGCATCATGCCGTCGCGGGAGATATCGGTATAGACGATTGCGCTGGCGCCGCAGTCCGCGAATCGTTGGGTGAGGGATACGGCGCTGATTTCGCTCACTTCCAGCCAGCCTTGCGTGGCGACCATGCCGTTCTTCGCGTCGATTCCGACGATGACCCGGCCCGGAAACCGTTCGCAGGCGGCTGCTACGAACTCGGGTTCGCGCACCGCCTGGGTGCCGATGATGACGTAACGCACGCCGACCTCGATATACGATTCGGCGGTGTCGAGATTGCGGATGCCGCCGCCGATCTGTACCGGCAAGTCCGGATTGCCCCTGACTATGGCCTTCACGATTCTCGCGTTCCTGGGAGAACCCGCGACCGCGCCGTCGAGATCGACCATGTGCAAGCGCCGGGCGCCGCGCTCGCGCCATTGCCGGGCCATTTCGACCGGGTCTTCGGAAAATACAGTGGTCTCGTCGAAACGGCCCTGGCGCAGGCGCACGCATTTGCCGTCCTTCAAGTCTATGGCGGGGATTACTAACATGGCGGCCGGACAACCCCCACCAAATCCGCTTTGCGGAGTTGACTCCCCCAGAGGGGGAGTGATGCTGTGCAGGCGCAAGGGAGAATCATGCCGCGCCACTCCACTTCAGAAAATTGCCGAGCAGGCGCAATCCCGCGGCCTGGCTTTTTTCCGGATGGAACTGGGTGGCGAAGATATTGCGGTCGGCGGATGCCGCGACCATTTCCTTGCCGTAAGTCGTTTTGCCGGCTACCAATTCGTCGCTGCCGGTTTCCACGTAATAACTGTGCACGAAATAGAAGCGGCTGCCGTCGGGAACGCCTTCCCACAATGGGTGTCCCATGGTCTGCCGCACTTCGTTCCAGCCCATGTGGGGCACTTTCAGCCATGCGCCCGACTCGTCGCGCAACTCGTCGCCGAAATAGCGCACGGCGCCCGGCGCCAGGCCCAGGCAATCGACGCCGCCGTTTTCCTCGGAATGCTCCATCAGCGCCTGCATGCCGACGCAGATCGCAAGCACGGGCCGTGATTTCATCGCCTCCGCCACCATCCTGCCGACATTGAGCCGGTTGATCTCGGCCATGCAATCGCGAATCGCGCCAACCCCCGGGAAGATGACCCTGGCGGCATTCGCGATCGTTTCCGCGTCGGCGGTAATCGCAACGCTGACGTCGAGCTCGAGTTCGCGGCCGACATGTTCCACCGCCTTGGCGACGGAATGCAGATTACCCATACCGTAGTCGATGACCGCGACCGTATTCATCAGTCCAACTTCTCTGTTGCAGGGGGCTCCGCCGGATCGAACCGGGGCCGGGCGGGGCTACAAGCTGCCCTTTGTGGATGGAATCACCCCAACCGAGCGCGGATCGGGTTCCACCGCCATGCGCAAGGCGCGGCCGAAGGCCTTGAATATCGTCTCGATCTGGTGATGCGCGTTGCGGCCGCGGATGTTGTCGACGTGCAAGGTGACGAAAGCGTGGTTGACGAAGCCCTGGAAAAACTCGCGAAACAGGTCGATGTCGAATCCGCCGACGACGGCGCGCGCGAAATCGGCATGATATTCGAGCCCCGGACGCCCGGAAAAATCGATCACCACCCGGGAAAGCGCCTCGTCGAGCGGCACATGGGCATGGCCGTAACGGCGGATACCTGTCTTGTCGAGCGCCTGGTTCAGCGCCTGCCCCAGGGTTATGCCGAGATCCTCGACGGTATGGTGGGCGTCGATTTCAAGATCGCCTTCGGCCTTTATGGTCAGATCGATCATGCCGTGACGGGCGATCTGATCGAGCATGTGTTCGAGAAACGGCAGGCCGGTTTCCGCCTCGAAACGGCCGCTGCCGTCGAGGTCGAGCGTAATGGAAATACGGGTTTCCTTCGTGTTGCGCTGAACGCTGGCGCTGCGCGCTTGCTTGTTCATGATTGCGTCACCGGTTCTGCCGGAGCGGTCACTGTGGCGGCTGCGCATTATAACTCCCCGCCCGGATAAACACAGCGAAACAATCCAGTTCGTCATCCTGCCTCGGAGAGTATGCGACTTCGCTTCGCTACGCGCAGAATGACGAAGGGGGGGTGCTTCGCTACGCGCAGGATGACGAAGGGGGGGTGCTGCGCTACGCG
>JANQSV010000378.1 GCA_028279115.1 Pseudomonadales bacterium | reverse complement strand
GATGCGTTCCTATTCGGTTCCGGAAAAAGGCCATCCGGGCCAGATCCGGAAGGCCGTGGACACCTTGCTGCAAGCCAAACGCCCCATGCTGTACAGCGGCGGCGGCGTCATTCAGGGCGAAGGCGCCGAGGCCCTGACGCGGCTCGCCAGACTGCTCGGCTATCCGATCACCAATACCCTGATGGGTCTAGGCGCCTATCCCGCCTCCGACCCCCAGTTTCTCGGCATGCTCGGCATGCATGGCACCTATGAAGCCAACATGGCGATGCATTATTGCGATGTGCTGCTTTGCGCCGGCGCGCGTTTCGACGACCGCGTGACCAATTCGGATCCAAGCAAGTTCTGCCCCGAAGCGACCATATTGCATATCGACATCGATCCGGCGTCTATATCGAAGATCGTGAACGCCGACATCCCCATCGTCGGGCCCGTGGCTCCGGTGCTCGAGGACATGATTGCGGAAATCGAGCGGAGAAAGGCCAGTCCCGACGCCGAAGCGCTGAAGATCTGGTGGGATCAGATCAATCGCTGGCGCGAAAAGGATTCCCTGCGCATTCCGGAACCGGAAAACGGTCTGATCAAACCCCAGCAGGTCGTCAAGTTGATGCATGAACTGACCGGCGGCGACGCCTTCGTTTCCTCCGACGTGGGTCAGCATCAGATGTTCGCCGCCCAATACTACGGCTTCGACAAACCCCGACGCTGGATCAACTCGGGCGGGCTCGGCACCATGGGCTTCGGTTTTCCCGCCGCCATGGGAGCGCAATTCGCCTTTCCGGAGGCGGTTTCGGTTTGCATAACCGGGGAAGGCAGCTTCCTGATGAACATGCAGGAATTCGCCACCTGCATGCAATACCGGTTGCCGATCAAGATCGTCTGTCTCAACAACCAGGCCCTTGGCATGGTGAAGCAATGGCAGGATATGCAATACGGTGGCCGCCACAGTCATAGCACCTATGCCGAATCGCTGCCCGATTTCGTCCAGCTGGCGGAATCTTTCGGCCATGTCGGCATCCGCATCGAACACTCCGGGGAGTTGCGCGACAAGTTGAGCGAGTGTTTTTCCCTCAAGGACCGACTGGTGTTCGTCGACGTCCTGGTCGATCCGGACGAGCATGTCTACCCGATGGCGATCAAGGGCGGCGCCATGAAGGACATGGTGTTGAGCAAGACGGAGAGAACCTGATGCGGCGTATCATTTCGATCCTGATGGAAAACGAGCCGGGCGCGCTGTCACGGGTTGTTGGCCTGTTTTCCCAGCGCAACTACAATATCGATTCGCTCACCGTCGCGCCGACCGAAGATCAGTCGCTCTCAAGGCTGACGCTGATCACCGATGGCGACGATGCCCGCATCGAACAGGTAACCAAGCACCTGAACCGGATCGTCGATGTCGTGAAACTCATCGACCTGACCGGCGGCGCCCATATCGAACGCGAACTGATGCTGATCAAGTTGAAGGCGACCGGCGCGCAGCGCGCCGAGGTGTTGCGCGTGGTTGAGATTTTCCGCGGCCAGGTGGTCGATCAGACCGGCGCGAGCTATTCGATCCAGCTCGCCGGAACCAGCGAAAAACTCGACGGCTTCCTGGCCGCGCTCGGCGACTGCAAGGTGCTCGAGGTAGCCCGCACCGGCGTAACCGGAATCTCCCGCGGAACCAAGGTGCTCGCTATCTAGGCTAAGCGCCCTCCGTAGCTGTCATTCTGCGCGGAGCGAAGCTCTCGCCACCGTCATTCTGCGCCAAGTGAATCCCGCCCACCGTCATTCTGCGCGGAGCGAAGCGGAGTCGCAGAATCTCCCTAAGGCCGCATTGCGCCCAAAGAGATTCCGCGACTACGCGCGGAATGACGTGAAAGTGAGCAACGATTTATTTGAGCGAGCAGAATAATGCTGACAAGGAGCGATGGAGTGGAAGCAAGAGACATGACTAAGTCGGCATACGTTTACATTCTGGCCAACAAGAAGCGCGGTACTTTATACGTCGGCGTCACCAGCGATCTGGAGCGACGCATGTACCAGCACAGGCGAGGTCTGCTGGAAGGATTCACCAGCAAATATAACGTCACCCGCTTAGTTTGGTTCGAGCAAGGCGAGAATATTGCCGCAGCGATCAGCCTTGAGAAGAAAATCAAGAATCGCAACAGACAGTGGAAGATTAACTTGATTGAGAAGAACAATCCGGAGTGGAGGGATCTTGCGCGAAATTGGGGAGATTCTGCGACTCCGCTTCGCTCCGCGTGGAATGACAGAGGTGGAATGCCTCACGTCACGCAGAATGAAGGAGGGGGGTATGGCTTGACCTCGCATGAAGAATTTAGTCAAGTTGGGAAAAACTTTCTTTCGATGAAGACTGTCGTGGCGGCGCTGGACTGTGCGACAAGGAATGCCACAGTGGCAAGGGAAAAGCTATACAGAATGGAAAACAATGCTATGCTTTCACCAATCCAGTTTGCCAACCATTTCCGTGTACATCCAATAAGTCGAAATGGTTCTACAATGCTGTTTACAATTCCTAGATCTGATGAGAAATTGAATTTAAATATACGTCTTAGTATTTCGAGTATTTCGAAAAAAATAGAATTCGTGTGAGCACAGTTATTGGATAGAAAAAGCGCATATAGAACCATCAAAATCGGCACAAAAATTATCGCTGAAATCGCAGCGCTGAATGAGAATCCGTAAGTTGTCGCATACGGCTCATTCAGTAGTGAGCGCAACCGGCAAGGGATCTTAAGCATAAGGCTGCTGGAACAGGCGCACAAAATTATCATTGTTAACCAAATTAAAGGCTCTGAATCCAGCGCGTGAAGAGCGAGAATCGGTAATGCAATCAAAACAAATACAATGGAGAAGAAAGTGGCTTTTAGATACGCGGCCTTTCGTATATAGTTCGAGGATTTAGTTGTAAGTTCAATAGTTGATCTTGCTTTGAAAAGAGCAAACAACGGCTCGTGAGATCCGAAGTACAGAATCCATGGCAGCGGTGCAAGCATAAGCGCTGCCACATTTGGATGCTCAAGATGATATAGCCTATTCCACAGAAAAAGCGGCAACATAAAAATTAGTGTTGACAGGAGGACTATTTTTACTTGGGAAGTTGTCCTCTTTTGAAACATGATTGGGGGCCGGAACGCCGGCCTCAATTGGCACTCGCCAAGTAAAATTCTTCGAGCATGGCATCCACTGCCGCCAACTGTTGCGGGCTCAGATATCCGCCGCGCAGTGTGTTGTCGCTGGCGAACCAAAGATAGATTTGAACAGGCAAAGCAAGTGTTGCGCCGATGACTGCTCCCGGCGTTGATCCGATTGCGGCGCCGGTTGCGGTAAAGGCCAAAAATACCGCGGATGGGGCGCTCGCCTCTAAAAACTCTTCTCGACCGATTTCGTCGCGCCCATACCTGTAGCCATATACTGCAACGGTCGCGCCCGCTGCGCTCAACCCGATCGGCAGAACATATCGATTGCCGGTTTGAAGGATTCTTTGCAATCCTCTTCCACCCACCGTAGCCACTCTCGGCATGCTTGATACTCCCGGAGTCCGTTGAGCTAAAGCTTGAGGGAAAGCCGCCACCCTGCCATTACGGTGTTGAACTTCCGCGGAGCGGAAAATTTTCCGCAATTCCGAGTTGCTGTTTTCCAGTCTGCGCTGCAGCAACCTCGCTTCTCTCGCTACGTTTGCCCTATCGAATCCGTTGATCTGCCTCGGCGCCGATGGCGTCCCGAGTACATGGCGCGTTTGAATGACACCGGTTTCCAAATGGCGGTTACGCGCCGCGACGATGACCCGAGCCGCTTGCTGTTTATCCATCAGCGAAGCACTGTTGGAACGAAGTATTCCCGCTGCAGAGCGAATCGTGTTCGAATTGGTTCCTTGTCGTGTGCCGTAAGTCCAATTTAATTGCGAAGAACCACCCTTTGCCTCTAGAACCAAAACTTTGCCGGAAGTGGGATTCAAGAATACAGAATCTGGCCCTATGGGAACGCTTCTGCCGCGAGGCCCAAGCAACTGTTTCAGCCGTTGCGTAGAAGCATATTTTTCCACGCCTTCCTCGCCGATTGCTTGTGCGATCGCGACCCGCCCGCCGAGGTTAGCTCGAATATAGCGTGATCGATAGTCAGCTTGGGATGAAAGCGTTGCTGCCGTGAATGGAGTGACATTGAATTGAAGCCTGGTCAGAGCGGTGGAAGAATTCAACTTTTCAGCGAGCATAGTAGTTCGTTCGCTGGGTGTAAGAAGCGCATTTGGATACTGCGCGAAAACCGTGATCGGTAATAGAAACCAAACTATCAATTTGACCAAGAAGATTATTGGGCGCATCTTCTTGCCTCCCAAAGTGTGCTGGTGCTGAATCGGTTAAACAGAGCTTCGACCTCTGTGCCGCCATTAAGTGCCTGTTTCGTGACAATCGCAGATGCGATAGCAACGCAGTCCTGAGCATACTTTCCATCTTGTTCGTCCAACTCATTCCATCCAGCTTCAAACACAATTTGGAAACGCCGTAAAACAGGCATTTCGAGCAGTGACTGATCTATAGGAGCAAGATATTGAATCATAGCTTCTTGGATTTCCCGGTAGCCTTGCTCGGTTAGCTCTCCAGTTAGACTATTGAAAAATCCAGATTCTTCAAAGTTCTCTTTGATTACTTCCAATCTCTGTTCAAAATCCCATATTCTTTCAAGCGCCCAGGCTTGATACTCCCTCATTGGCCTTCCCAACAGATCTTGTTCAATCAAGGCGAGACGCTCTTCAAGTTGAGCGAGCGCAACACTGATTTCACCTTGGCGATCAAGTCTGACCTCCATGTAGTAACTCAAGTAATCCAGATGCTCAAAGATTCGATCTTCGACGGCAGAGTACTCAACCATACCGGGAGTAGTGGATTCTAAAAATTGACCAACTTGACTGAGATGCAGATCAATGTCTTGGTTCTCCAATAATTTAGCCCGTGCCAAAAGTTGGACCTCAAGGCTGGATATTGAATTCATCAGATTTGAATCAGTGAATATCGGTTTTTCCTCAGTGATACCGCGCAACTGTAGAGCAAGGTTATAGGGTGATTGATCGAAATCGCCGCCCTCGGATCCCCCCGGTTCCTGAACCAAAGCATCGAAACCGATCGCCATCCATCGCAATTCCGCCAACCGGGGAAAATCGGATGCCTCCTCAAGCGGTGAAAGGTTCCTGATAATGCGACCGAGATTATCGATGAATAATCCCGCCTCTGCCGAGTCGCACGGCCAGAATTCGGGATTCAAGGCAATCTCCTCAAGGCTAAAGAGATCGAGGTTCGGCTGGAGTGGCGTAGCCCTGTTTTCGCAAGCTATGGACGTGCTCGTGCAAGTCGTGGTCAGCAGTGCGAAAAACAATGCCTGGGTCCACCCATGCGCTCGAACCCGGCTGCCGAGAAGAAACTGAACCACAAGCAGCCCCTTACTTGATTCTCGATTCCCGCATTGTATCACAGCTCTTGAAGTGGCGGGCGACGAAGTTGGGTTGGACGCGGCGAAGACGATTATCGGCCCTCGGCCCACAAGTGGGTCCCCATGGAGATTCTGCGACTCCGCTTCGCTCCGCGCAGAATGACAGTGGGGGAGAGCTTCGATTCGCGCAGAATGACAGTGGGGGAGAGCTTCGATTCGCGCAGAATGACGGATTGCGCGGCGATCAGATCGCCTTTTTCATCGCGGTCATGTGTCCGCGCAGCTTGCGGCCGACGACTTCGATCGGATGCGCGCGAATCTTCTCGTCGACGGCGATCAGTTCCTGGTTGTCGACGCCGGTATCGGCGAGCTGCAGCCCCCTGCCGATCACGTCGGTGTCGACCCGGGACATGAAATCGGCCAGCAAGGGCACGCATTCGTGGGAGAAGAGATAACAGCCGTATTCGGCGGTATCCGAGATGACCTTGTTCATCTCGTACAACTTCTTGCGGCCGATCAGGTTGGCGATCAGGGGCACTTCGTGCAGCGACTCGTAATAGGCCGATTCCTCGATGATGCCGCAATCCGTCATCGTCTCGAAGGCGAGTTCGACCCCGGCCTTGATCATGGCCGCCATGAGAATGCCCTTGTCGTAATATTCCTGTTCGGAAATTTCCATTTCCCCGGCGGTTGAATTTTCGAACGCGGTCTGCGCGGTCTCTTCGCGCCAGGTCAGCAATTTGCGGTCGCTTGTGCGCCAGTCCGCCATCATGCCTGCGGAGAAATCGCCGGTCATGATGTCGTCCATGTGCTTGCGGAACAGCGGCGTCATGATCTCCTTCAACTCGTCGGCCAGTTCGTCGGCGAGCAATTTCGCCGGATTGGACAGCCGGTTCATCATGTTTGTGATGCCGCCATGCTTGAGTCCTTCGGCGATCGTCTCCCAGCCGTGTTGCACTAGCCTGGAGGCATGACCTTTCTCTACGCCGCCGGCGATCATCTTGTCGAAGCAGAGCAGGGAGCCTGTCTGCAACATGCCGCAAAGAATCGTCTGCTCGCCCATCAGGTCCGATTTGACTTCGGCCACGAAGGAAGACTCAAGGACGCCGGCGCGATGGCCGCCGGTCGCCGCGGCATAAGCCTTGGCGATTTCGAGTCCTTCGCCGCGCGGGTCGTTTTCCGGATGAACCGCGATCAGGGTCGGTACGCCGAAACCACGCATGTATTCCTCGCGCACCTCGGTGCCGGGACATTTCGGCGCAACCATGATCACCGTGATGTCGGGCCGGATCTGCGTGCCTTCCTCGACGATGTTGAAACCGTGAGAATAGGCGAGGCAGGAATTTTCCTTCATCAGCGGCATGATCTGTTCAATCACGGGAGTGTGTTGCTTGTCAGGCGTAAGATTCAGCACCAGGTCGGCGCCGGGAATCAGATCTTCGAACGTGCCGGTAACAAAGCCGTTGCCGGTCGCGTTCTTCCAGGAGGCGCGCTGTTCGGCGATGGCGTCCGGCCGCAAGGCATAGGCTATGTCCAGCCCGCTGTCGCGCATGTTGAGTCCCTGGTTCAGCCCCTGCGCGCCGCAGCCGACGATCACGACCTTGCTGCCCTTGAGCTTGCCCACGCCATCGCTGAACTCCGCACGGTCCATGAATCGGCACTTGCCGAGTTGTTCCAATTGAAGACGCAAGGGCAGGGAATTGAAATAATTCATGAACTTGTTCGAACTCCGGACAGAAGGTGGATTCGGCAAAAGAGGCGCGATGATATAGCATCCGCCAACAAGCGTAAATTCGCGAAGTAGCGAACATAGAGTAAGGGCCTAGCACAGCGTGAGTCGCCGTCTGGCGTGCGGGGTTCAGCGGGCGTGCGAGGCAGGGATGCCGAGCTCGAAGCCTGCATGGGTGGAGGCAAGCGTTTATGAAGCGCCAGCTTCATGCGCAGCCGGAATGACGCCAAGCTGTGCTTGGCGGCTGGACTGTATTTACGGCGTCCGCTGAACCCCGCACGCCAGACGGCGACGGATCGAAGCCAGCAAACCAATGAGCAAAGAACAGTTAACAGACGAAAACGAAAGCATGCTTCCCATCGACGAGCACGAGGAGATCGTCTCGGAGGGCGGCAAGCAGGTCAGAAGGCGCGGCGTTTACCTGCTGCCGAACATCCTGACCCTGGGCGCGCTGTTCGCGGGATTTTACGCCGTGATCGCCGGCATGGAGGGCAATTTCAACGAAGCCGGCTGGGCCATCCTGATCGCCGGCGTGCTCGACGGGCTCGACGGCCGCATCGCGCGGCTGACGCGCAGCCAGAGCGCTTTCGGCGCCGAGTTCGACAGTCTTTCCGACATGGTCTCGTTCGGCATGGCGCCCGCCCTGATCATGTTCAGTTGGGCCTTCGAGCCGCTCGGGCGGCTCGGCTGGGCCGCGAGTTTCTTCTACATGGCCTGCGCCGCCTTGCGTCTGGCCCGCTTCAATGTGCAACTCGGCACTGTCGACAAGCGCTTCTTCATGGGACTGCAAAGCCCCGTGGCGGCCGGGTTGATCACCTTCATACCCTGGGTCGGCTACAAGTACGAGGTGGAAGTCACCGCCCTGGTCGCCTACCCGGCCGCCGCGGTGATGGTGCTGACCGGCCTGCTGATGATTTCCAACTATCGCTATTTCAGTTTCAAGGTATTGAATGTCAAGGGCACGGTGCCATATATGGTGCTATTATTGACTTTGGCCTTGCTGGTGGTGGTGGCCCAGAATCCCCAGGAACTGCTGCTGGCCATGTGCGTGGTCTACGCCGCTTCGGGGCCCGCAGTCTGGTTCTACCGCAAGCGCGATACGCTCACAAGCCGCTTTGCCCGCGCCAGGGAGAAGCCGGCCAAAAAGAGCGGACCCCGGCGCAGGAAGGCCGATAAACCGGATATTGAGGATTGAATTGGGTAAATCGCCATGTTGATCAAGAAGCCTTCGGACATCCCGCCATCGGAAATCACGCCGGAAAGCGTGTATCGCGCTCGCCGCGAATTCATGCGCGGCGGTGCGGCATTGCTGGCCGGCGGCGCCCTGTTTTCGTCAATGGCGCCTTCAATGGCGTTCGGACAACAAGGCGATGCGCTGAAAGCCGCCGCGCCACCCGGCCTGACGCGAACTCCGCCCGCCGCCTGGTGGGAAGAGAAGTTCGAAGATATCCGGCCGGCGCCTTCCGAGGAGCCTCTTTACACGGCGGAGGCGTTGACGCCTTACCAGGACGTGACCCGCTACAACAACTTCTATGAGTTCGGTATGGACAAGTCGGATCCGTCCAACCGGTCCAGCGCGTTTCAGACCGACCCCTGGTCGATCGAGGTCGAAGGCGAAGTCGCCAGACCCGGCACATACCACCTGGAAGACATTCTCAAGCCCCATGACCTCGAAGAACGGGTGTACCGCCTGCGTTGCGTGGAAGCCTGGTCGATGGTGATTCCCTGGATCGGTTTTCCGCTGGCCGATCTGATCAAACGATTCGAGCCGACCTCCCGGGCCAGATACGTCGAATTCGAAACCGTCATCCAGTCGGACACCATGCCGGGAATTCGTTCGCCTTTCGCAATCGTCGACTGGCCCTACCGTGAAGGGTTGCGCATGGACGAAGCCATGAACGAACTCACTTTCCTGGCGGTGGGACTGTACGGCAGCTTTCTGCCGGCCCAGAACGGCGCGCCCATCCGCCTGGTGGTGCCCTGGAAATACGGCTTCAAGAGCATCAAGTCGATCGTGCGCATGAATTTCCGTGAGACCCAGCCCAATACCACCTGGAACGACCTGCAAGCGAACGAATACGGTTTTTACGCGAACGTGAATCCCGAAGTGCATCACCCGCGCTGGCGCCAGGACATGGAGCGCAGGTTGCCGCAGACCCTGTTCAGCCGCAGGGTGATTCCCACCCGGCTGTTCAACGGCTACGAAGAACAGGTGGCGCACATGTACAAGGACATGGATCTCGCCCGCTACTACTGATCGCCACGACTCCGAACCGCATGGCCCAGAACCCCGCAAGGACCGGGTGGCTGAAACCTGCCGTATTCAGCGCCTCGCTGATTCCGCTGGTGTGGCTGATCTGGCGCATAGCCGCGGACGACCTCGGGCCCGACCCGGCGCAGGAACTTGCTATCGCAACGGGTGAATGGACCCTGCGATTTCTGCTGATTACCTTGTCCCTCACGCCTTTGCGCCACATCAGCGGCCAACTGGCGTTCGTTCGCGTCCGCCGCATGGTGGGATTGTTCGCGTTGTTCTATGCGTCGATCCATTTCACCGTCTGGATGTCGCTGCTGCTCGGATTCCGCTGGTTCGCGATCGGGGAGGAGTTGCTGGAGCGGCCCTATATAACCATCGGCTTTCTCGCCTTGCTGATCCTCATTGCACTAGGCGTCACCTCGCCCAAAGTCATGGTCCGGCGCATGGGCAAAAACTGGAAACGCCTGCATCGCTTAGTCTACCTAGCCGCAATTCTGGCAATCATTCACCTAATCTGGATCCTGCGCACCGACCTAAGCGAAGCCGTGTTATACGGATCGGTCCTCGCGATTCTGCTTGGCTATCGGTTTTGGCGACGAATTCTAAGTTGAGTTTCCGCACCATGTGAGTCGCCGTCGGGTGGCGCCGGGTTCAGCGGGCGTCCTCGACATGGATGTCGAGGCCGAAGCTTACAGGGATGTATTCACAGCGTCCGCTGAACCCCGCGCCACCCGATGGCGACGGATCGAAGCCACAAAACCAAAAAACAATTACAATCACGTCTTTTCGCGAAACGGAAACGATACATGAATTTTGCCGGCACCGAGGAATACGTCGCCACGAAGGAACTGCAAATGGCGGTAAACGCGGCGATTCGCCTGCGCAAGCCCTTGCTGATCAAAGGCGAGCCGGGAACCGGCAAGACCATGCTCGCGGAACAGATCGCCAAGGCCCTCGAACTTCCGCTTATCCAATGGCATATCAAGTCCACCACCCGGGCGCAGCAGGGGCTCTACGAATACGACGCGGTTTCAAGACTGCGCGATTCGCAGCTCGGCGATGAAAAAGTCCATGACATCGGCAATTACATCATCGAGGGCAAGATCTGGCAGGCCTTCGAATCCGAGCGGCAATGCGTATTGCTGATCGACGAAATCGACAAGGCCGATATCGAATTCCCCAACGATCTGCTGCTCGAACTCGACAGGATGGAATTCCACGTCTACGAAACGCGGCAGATGATCAAGGCGCGGCAGCGGCCGATCGTTGTGATCACGAGCAATAACGAAAAGGAATTGCCGGACGCTTTTCTGCGCCGCTGTTTCTTTCATTACATCGCCTTCCCGGATACGGTCACCATGGAGAAGATCGTCAAGGTGCATTATCCCGGCATCAAGCAGAAACTCGTGCGTCAGGCGATGGAAGTATTCTTCGACCTGCGCAAGGCGCCCGGGCTGAAGAAGAAACCGTCAACGTCCGAATTGCTCGACTGGCTGAAATTGCTCATGGCCGACGATATCCCGGCTGACATCCTCAAGGACAGGGACGCTTCGAGCGCGATTCCGCCCTTGTACGGGGCCTTGCTGAAAAACGAACAGGACGTGCAATTGCTGGAGAAACTGGCATTCATGCACCGGGCCAACCGTTGATGTCGACTCTGTCATTCTGCGCGCAGCGAAGCGGAGTCGCAGAATCTCCCAAAGGTTGCGTCACATTCAAAGAGATTCCGCGACTGCGCGCGGAATGACTGGCTTTCCATGCTGATCAATTTCTTTATGGGCCTGAAAGAACACAAGCTTCCGGTTTCGATAACCGAGTTGTTCGCATTGCTCGAATGCCTGAACGAAGACATAATCTTCGGCAACGTGGACGATTTCTACTATCTGGCGCGCCTTTGCATGGTCAAGGACGAAAAACACTTCGACCGTTTCGATCGCGCCTTTTCCAGTTATTTCGAGAACATCGAAGCGACCGCCGACATCTTCGCCTCCGAAATTCCCGGGGATTGGCTGCGTAAGCAATTTGAAGCTTCGCTGAGCGAGGAAGACAAGGCGAAACTGCAAAGTCTGGGCGGGCTCGAAAAGCTGCTGGAAGAGTTCCGCAAGCGCCTCGAAGAACAGCGGAAACGCCACCAGGGCGGCAGCAAGTGGATCGGCACCGGCGGCGCCTCGCCCTTCGGCGCCTACGGCTATAACCCGGAAGGCATCCGCCTCGGCCAGGACGAGGGCAGAAGCGGCAAGGCGGTGAAGGTCTGGGACCGCCGCGACTACCGCGACCTCGACGACAGCGTGGAAATCGGCACCCGCAACATCAAGCTGGCCCTGCGCAGATTGCGGAAGTTCGCCCGCACCGGTGCCGAGGAAGAACTCGACATGGACGACACGATTTCATCGACAGCGCGAAACGGCGGCCTGCTCGACATCAGGATGGTGCCTGAGCGGCACAATGCGGTGAAGGTGCTGCTGTTCTTCGACGTGGGCGGTTCCATGGACCCCCATGTCAGGGTTTGCGAAGAACTGTTTTCGGCCGCGCGTTCGGAATTCAAGCATCTCGAATACTATTACTTCCACAATTTTCTCTATGAATCGGTCTGGACCAAGGGGCGGCGGAGGCACGCCGAGACCGAATCGACCTTCGACCTGATCCACAAGTATCCAGGGGATTACAAGGTCATATTCGTCGGCGACGCGACCATGGCGCCATATGAAATCACTCATGCCGGCGGCAGTATCGAGCATTACAACGAGGAGCCCGGCGCCGTCTGGATGCAGCGAATGGCCGATCATTTCGAGCATCTGGTCTGGCTCAATCCGACGCCGCGGGATTATTGGGAACACAGTTATTCCATCGATCTCGTGCGCGAACTGCTGACCGACCGGATGATGCCGTTAACCATCAAGGGACTGGAAGAAGCCATGAATTCCCTGTTGCACTGAATCCAGGATCCGACTCTCATGGAAAAGCTGCCCCCGGAACTCCGTCCCGAACAATACGCATCACTGGCCGAGGTGCTCGATCATGTTTCCTCCGCCCATGGGCCATTGCCGGCTTTTACCTGCTTCGGCCACAGTCTGACTTATAGCGAAATCGATGACTTGGGCAGCCGCCTCGCAGGCTTCCTGCGCAATCAACTGCAAATGAATCCCGGCGACAGGATCGCGATTCAACTGCCCAACCTGTTGCAATTTCCGGTCGTGGTCTACGCGGCGATCAAGGCCGATCTCGTCATCGTCACCACCAATCCGCTTTATACGGCGCCGGAAATGAAGCACCAGTTCCGCGATTCCGGCGCGAAAGCCGTCGTCGTTCTCGAAGCATTCTGCGACAAACTCGAAAGCGTCATCGAAGACACCGATATCGAACACGTCGTCATTGCCCGTCTCGGAGATCTGCTGCCGGAACCGAAGAGAACGCTGGTCAACCTGGCGGCAAAACACTTGCGAAAAATGATTCCGGCCTACGAATTGCCCGAGACGCATTTCTTCCGCGAGGCGGTCGGCTCGGATCCGATCGGGACCACGGCGGCCAGAGCGGGAGAAAACACCGCCCTGATTCTCTATACCGGCGGCACGACCGGCGTCGCCAAAGGCGCCATGCTCACGCACCGCAATCTCATCGCCAACACGATGCAACTGCGATCGAGAACATCGCTGGTGATGAACGATCAATCGGACACCGTGGTCGCGCCGCTGCCGCTCTATCACACTTACGCCTTTCAGTTGTATCTGCTGACCATGGCCTATGCCGGCAGTCACAACATCCTCGTGCCCAATCCCCGCGATCTCGACGCGCTCGTCAAATTGCTCAGGCGCAACACGATTCACGGCTTTGCCGGCATCAACACCTTGTACCTGGCCTTGCTCCGACATCCGAAGATCGGGCAGGTGGATTTCTCGACGTATCGATTCTGCGGCGCCGGCGGCATGGCGATGTCGAGTTCGATCGCCGAGGACTGGCGGGAACTGACGGGCTGCGAAATCCTCGAAGGATATGGCCTGACCGAATGCTCGCCGGTCGTCGCGGTCAATATCCCCGGCGAGGTGCGGCGCGGCACGGTGGGGAAGGCGGTGCCCGAGACCGAATTGCGCGTCGTCGACGACGAGGCGAACGAATTGCCCATCGGTTCCGTCGGCGAATTGCAGGTGCGCGGCCCCCAGGTGATGGCCGGCTATTACGGCCGGGAAGAGGCGACCCAGGACAGCATCAACGCGGATGGCTGGTTCAGCACCGGCGACTACGTCAGCATCAGCGAAGACGGCTATATCAGCATTGTCGACCGCAAGAAGGACATGATCCTCGTTTCCGGCTTCAACGTGTTTCCCAACGAGATCGAAGACTGGGTCAACCGGCACCCGCAAGTCATTGAAAGCGCGGCCATCGGTGTCTCTGACGAACGAACCGGAGAAGCCGTGAAACTGTTCGTGGTCGTGGGAGAAGAAGCCCCCGGATCCGAGGATATCCAGTCTTGGTGCCGCCAGGGACTCGCCGCCTACAAAGTCCCCCGCAAGATCGAATTTGTTGAAGACTTGCCGAAATCCAATATCGGCAAGATCCTGCGGCGGGAGTTGCGTGAGTGATCGTTGATTGTCTTTGTTGCGACGAGATCCTGCGACTTCGCGCAGGATGACAGTTTTACCCCGTCATTCTGCGCGAAGCGAAGCGCAGTCGCAGAATCTCCCGATCGCCCGGCACGCGTCCGAAATCGAGCGCCTGCTCAAACACAACCAGGTCATCATCGTCGCCGGCGATACCGGTTCCGGCAAGACCACGCAATTGCCCAAGATCTGTCTGCGCGCCGGTCTGGCCCGCCGCGGCATGATCGGCCACACCCAGCCGCGCAGGCTCGCGGCGATGTCGGTAGCGGCACGTATCGCCGCCGAACTCGAAACCGACGCCGCGGCGGGGGTGTGCGGCGGGCGTGCGGGACAGGGTGAAACCCGGTCAGCGAAGCTGACAAAAAGCGAGGGCTTTTTGAGGACTGAACGACGCCAAGCCGCGCCCGGCGTCCGCACCGCCAATCCTGAAGCCTGCGGAGATGTATTTGCGGCGTCCGCCGCACACCCCCGCCGCGGCGTCGGCGTCCAGGTCCGCTTTGACCAGAGAGTGCCGGCGGGCGCCTGGCTGAAGCTGATGACCGACGGCATTCTGCTGGCCGAAATCCAGCGCGACCGCTTGTTGAAGAAATACCAGGCGCTGATCCTCGACGAGGCCCACGAGCGCTCGCTCAATATCGATTTCCTGCTCGGCTATCTGAAACTGATCCTGCCCAGGCGCAAGAACCTGAAACTGATCGTCACTTCCGCGACCTTGGACGTGGAACGTATCGCGGCGCATTTCGACAATGCGCCCATCGTCCGGGTCGCCGGGCGCAGCTATCCCGTCGAAACCCTGTACCGCCCGCCCGGGCAACTCGTTCCCGACGCTGATGAGGAAGACCGGCAGATGGCCGCCATCGCGCAAGCGCTGACGGAACTTGAAGATCACGGCGAAGGCGACGTTCTGGTTTTTCTCAGCAGCGAGAAGGAGATCCGTGAAACCGCCGCGTATCTGCGCAAGCGGCGTCTGCCGAATACCGAGATTCTGCCGCTGTATTCGCGTCTGCGGGCGCAGGAACAGCAACGCATTTTCGCGCCGCACGACGACCGCCGCATCGTGCTTTCGACCAATGTCGCGGAAACTTCGCTGACCGTGCCGGGAATTCATTTCGTGATCGACACCGGCTTTGCCCGTATCAGCCGTTACAGCGTGCAACGCAAACTGTTGCGCCTGCCCATAGAGCCCGTCTCGAAAGCCAGCGCCGAGCAACGCAAGGGGCGATGCGGGCGGCTCGCGGACGGCGTCTGCATCCGGCTCTATAGCGAAGCGGACTTCGAGGCCAGGCCGGATTTCACCGACCCCGAGATCAAGCGCTCCAACCTGGCCTCGGTGATTCTGCGCATGAGCGCCTTGCGGCTCGGCCGGCCGGAAGACTTTCCCTTTCTCGATGCGCCGGAACAGAAATCGATCAATGACGGTCGCGCGCTGCTGCGCGAAATCGGGGCTCTGACCGAAGCGGGAGGCTTGACGCGAACGGGGCGCATGCTCGCCGAACTGCCGCTCGAACCGCAACTCGGACGCATGTTGGTGGCGGCGTCGAAACTCGGCAGCTTGCGGGAAGCCCTGATCATCGTCAGCGCCTTGAGTCTTGGGGACCTGCGGGAATCGGCGCCGGGCAGCCAGGTTTCGGGTAGTCAAGATAGTGACAAATGGGCGGAGTTCACGCATCCCGATTCCGACTTCCTTGGCTTGCTCACACTTTGGGAACGATGCGAAAGGGAGCGGGTTTCCCAGTCGCAATTGCGCAAGTTCTGCAGGAAATACCGTCTGTCCTTCCAGCGCGTGCGGGAATGGCGGGAAATCCACCGCCAACTGCTGAACGCCTGCCGCCGGCTCGGCGCCGGCAGCAGTCGCAAGGAGCGTCGCAAACAAGCCGGCTATGCCGAAATCCATCGCGCATTGCTGAGCGGCTCGCTCAACCAGGTGGCGCGTCATCACGATGGCAGAATCTATCTTGGCAGCAGAAACCGGAAGCTCACTCTGGCGCCGTCTTCTGCGTTGGCGCGCAGAAATGTACGCTGGATCATGACCAGCGAATGGGTCGACACGGCGCGGACCTTCGCTTCGATGGCGGCCAGGATCAAGCCGGAATGGGTAATCGAATTCGCCGGCCATCTGTTGCGCAAGGAATGCGGCGAGCCGTTCTGGAGCGGCGAACGGCAACAGGTGATGGTTCACGAAAAGACCACCCTTTATGGTCTCGCCTTGCGCGAAATGATCGCGGTGGATTACGCCGGGCACGATCCCGCGGGCGCCCGCGACATCTTTCTGGATCAGGCCATGGTCGAGGACCAGATCAGGAGCAAGGCGGGTTTTCTCAAGCGGAACAGGGCCTTTCTGGAAGAACTTCGGAAGCAGGAGGAGAAATTCCGCTGCCCCGAACTGGTCGTGAACGAAAGGGAAATCCAGCGCTTCTACGATCAGCGCTTGCCGGAATCGGTCGTATCGACGAGGACGCTGGAGCGGTGGCTGACCGAAGACCCGGACCGGCGCAATCGTTCGCTCGAAATGAAGCGCGCGGGATTGTTCCGCGGCGAGGCTCTTGCGGAATTGCGGCGTCAGTTTCCCGACCGGGTCAAGGTGCAGAACAACGTGCTGCCGGTGGACTATGTGTTCGATCCGGGCGGCAGCCGCGACGGCGCAAGCCTGCGCGTGCCAGTCGAACTCGTGGCGCAATTGTCCGCCGCCGATCTCGATTGGGCTGTGCCGGGCCTGATCCGGGAGAAATGTATCGCCCTGATCCGCGGTCTGCCGAAAAACAAACGCCGGAATTTCATACCAGTTCCCGATTTCGTCGACCGCGTATTGCCGCAAATGCGGCGCGCCGATGGAGATTTGGCCAATTCCCTGCTGTTGCAGATGAACCGGACCGGCGGCCACCCCGTCGAGCGCCATGAACTACTTGCCGCCGAATTGCCGCAACATCTGCGGACCAGATTGCAAGTCCTTGACCGGCAAGGACGCATAGTGGTCGAAGGGGACGACCCGGCCGCATTGCGCAAGCGTTTGGCCGGTCGGGCGCCGGCAACCCGGCGTCAACGTCATCCATTGGAGCGCAGTGGATTGCGGGACTGGGAATTCGAGGATCTGCCCGAATCCGTGCAAATCGGGACCGACGTTGTTCTGGTGCGTTATCCCGCGCTCGTGGACGCGGTAGATTCGGTCTCCGTGGCGCTGCTCGACAACAGGCAGGCAGCGGACGCGAAAAGCCGGCAGGGCGCAATGCGCCTGTTCATGTTGCGCACCGCCGCGCGGCGCAATGCCTTGCGCAAGCGATTCCTCCGTTTCAGGAACGCCAATGCCGCCCGTATTCTCTTCATGCCGGGGCTGGGTGAAATCGAGGAAGACGCCGCAATCGCGTGTTATCTGGAAGCCTTCGCCCTCAACAACGGGTTTCCGCGCAGCAAGCCGGCATTTGCGGAATCAATCGAGCGCAATGCGTCCAAGCTGCCCGCGCTTGCGGACGAACTCGAGCAATTGCTGACCGTAATGCTTGAACGGATCCATGATATCCGGCAAAGGCTGGTCGCTTTACCCGAGAAATCGGGTCAAACCGTGCGGCGGGACATACAGGGCCAGATCGAGCGCATGTTTCCGCCGAACTTCCTCAAAGACACTGCCTTCGAGTGGCTCAGACATTTTCCGCGTTATCTGAAAGGCATGGGAATGCGACTGGAAAAGGCGCCGCATTTCGGTCAGATGGATGAAAAGAACACACGGGAAGTGGCATACTATTGGGAGAGATTCGAGCAATTGCGCTCTTCCGGGGTGGATTCCAGAATGATCCAAACCTTTCGCTGGTCGATAGAGGAATTCAGGATTTCTCTTTTCACCCAGCAGCTGGGCACAAGTTTCCCGATTTCACGGGAAAGACTGGATAAACAGATCGCCAAAGTGACGAGTGAGGGCTAGCGTTTTCGAAGCTCGGCCGCAACGGCGCGGAGCTGTGCTTCACACCTGGTGCAAACCATTGAATCCTGGATACAGAGGCTGCAGATGATGTCGATAAGCGAACGAAAACTATCGCAAACCCTGCGTTGCGCGGTGCTGATGCTGGCATTGACGCTGCCTGCCGCGCCTGCTTTCAGTCAAAATCCGGGCGCGGAAGCGGACAGGGATCCGTTCTTTGGAGTCAATCGCCTGATTTTCCAAGCCAACGAGTATATCGACAATCTGCTGTTGCGGCCGCTCGCGGTCGGCTATACCGATTACGTTCCTCCACCGGTGCAGACCGGCGTCGCCAATTTCTTCGGCAATATCGACGATCTGAACACCTTCACCAACAACTTGCTGCAATGGAAGATCCCCGAGGCGATATCGGATTGCGGGCGAATCCTGATCAATACCACTGCGGGCGTTGGGGGTTTGATCGATGTGGCCAGCGGGCTTGGCCTGGAGAAGCACAATGAAGATTTCGGTCAGACATTGGGAGTCTGGGGCCTTGACTCGGGTCCTTACATCGTATTGCCCGTGTTCGGCGCCAGTTCCACGCGTGACGCGTTGGGACTGTTCGTGGATTCGCTATTGAACCCGATTTACCATATCGAGGACGATGCGACTCGCGTTTCGATCTATGGCATGGAGCGGCTCGAATGGCGCACCGGCCTGTTACCGACGGAATCGCTGATTGTGGGTGATCGCTACCTGTTCCTGCGAGAAGCCCACTTCCAGCAGCGCGAGTTCGAGATCAAAGACGGCGCGCTCGACGATCCTTTCGGCGATTTCTGACCATTCACTCCGGCTGCGCCGACCGGACTCCGCTCAACTGCTTTTTCTCCGCAAGCTTGGTGCGGATGAAATCGCTATGCGAGACGTAGATCAGATCGCTGACCTTGCGGATCAGGTGATCCTCGTATTTGCTCAATCGTGAATCCGCATAGGCAATACGCCACATGTTCCTGACCAAGGCGCATTTTTCCCCGTAACTGCAATGTTCGTTGATCAGGCTCGTAAACTCGTACAAGGAAGTGGCCGCGCCGGATTCGCGCCGCGCGAGCTCGATCAATTCTTCGACGTCCCCGGCGTTGCGGACGCGCAACACCTCGGCGATGGACGCGAATTCACGATCGTCCATTTCGTGATCGGCCTTGATCACCTCGAACAGCAAGGCGGCGCCGGCAAGTTCGAGCCGGGTCGTGGCGTCGGGAGCGTCCGCGTCATGCCGGACCTTCGGGGCTATGAACAAGTTTCGCAATGAACCCAGCATGTTGTCTCGCCTTGTTTCATTTTTGGATCCGCCATGGTTGATCGGCAATTTCAGCCCACGTGGGTCATGGCGTCAAGCAGCACTTCAAGCGGCGCTCCCCGCCGATTGCCATGGACGCTCAGATGGCGGCGGAAGCATCTGCCCCCGGGCTGTCCCTTGAACAGGCCGAGCATGTGGCGGGTGATATGGCGCAAAGGCGTCCCCTGGCGCATTTCCCGTTCGACATAGGGCAGAAATCCGCCCAGATAGTCAAGCCGAGACTTGGTGTTCGGCGGTTCGCCGAAGAACGCCTCATCGACCTTGCTCAATAAAAAGGGATTGCCATAAGCTTCCCGACCGAGCATGACCCCATCGAGTTCGCGCAACAGGTTCGCGGCTGTCCGCAATGAATCGATACCGCCGTTGATGACTATTTCCAGCTCCGGGAAAGCCTGCTTGACACGGAATACCCGCGCATAGTTCAAGGGTGGGATTTCCCGATTCTGTTTCGGCGTCAACCCCTTCAGAACGGCGATACGGGCGTGAATGATGAAAGTTCGGCAGCCGGCCTCCGCGAGCCGCTCGACAAAATCGAGCAATTCGCCATCGCTGTCGCGGCCGTCGACGCCGATCCGGCATTTGACCGTCACCGGGATTTGCGCGGCGGCATTCATTGCCGCGACACAAGCGCCCGCCCGCTCGGGCTCCTTCATCAGACAGGCGCCGAAATTGCCGCCTTGCACGCGGTCGCTCGGGCAACCGAGGTTTAGATTTACTTCGCGGTAACCCGCCTGTTCCGCCAGCGGGGCGGCGGCGGCCAGATCGTCCGGGTCGCTGCCGCCCAGTTGCAGCGCCACCGGCTGCTCTTCGGGCGAAAACCGCAGCAGGTTCGCCGCATCGCCATGGAGCAGCGCGCCGCTGCTCAACATTTCCGTATACAACAGCGTATGCCGGGAAAACTGCCGCAGAAAGGCGCGATCGTGGCGATCGGTGCAATCCATCATCGGCGCCACGCAAAAACGGTGGCACAGAGCAGGCCTGTCGTTCACGAAAAACATCCGGCAATTATTCCCAACCCCGTTTCACAGTCAACACTACTTCCCCGTCATTCGCGCGCGGCGAAGCCCCCCTCCGTCAATCTGCGCGAAGCGAAGCGGAGTGACTCAGGGCATCCATGCCCTTCGCCCCTTCGGGGCAGCACTCCGCGCTGTCCAAAACGGCAATCCTGCCGTTTTGTCGCAGAATCTCATTGGGTTGGTTGTTGTAGGTTTGTGGCTTCGACCCGTCGCCGCCGGGTGGTGCGGGGTTCAGCGGACGCCGTAAATACATCCCTGTAGGCTTCGGCCCCGACATCCATGT
>JANQSV010000061.1 GCA_028279115.1 Pseudomonadales bacterium | reverse complement strand
TGCGGCCGACCGCGCCGAGCACATCGTTGTCCAGCAGCAGGCTTTCGGGACACGCGCCAAGCAGGCTGGCGTACATTCCGGCGGCCTCGTAGACGATGTTCGCGCCAGAGAGCGCGGCGGACAGCACCGTGGCGGCGCGTTCGGCGCCTGCTTGAAAATCGGGAAACTTGGCGTCGGTCATGCCGCAGGCGGTGCCGAAGGGCAAGTCCAGATGGTTGCCCACCTGCGCGCATGCGGCGGACAGCAAACCCTGCTCCGGCGAGCCGCCGCTCATCGCGCCGGTGCGCAAGTCCGAAACGAAGGGCCAGGCGCCGAGAATCGCCGGCGCGCCGGGTTCGATGGCGTTGACATAGACCAATCCGCCGAGGCATTCCGCCCAAGCCTGGGAAACCGTGCCGGCCAAAAAGGCGGGTCCGGTCGCTCCGGCCTGACCGGCCGACAGCAGCAACACCGGCATGCCGCCTTCCACCGCGACGCGAAGGCATTCGAGGGCGTCGGCGGCGAATTTGAGCGGCGGCACGACAAAGCAGTTCGACTGGCTGACGAACGGGCGCGCGCGCCATGCGGCCTCGCCTCCCGCGACCGTGTGCAGCATCGAAAAGCACTGCTCGAGGTGTTCGGGAAGCGTCCAGCTCGAGCCGACGTGCTTGGCTGTCCCCATCAGGCAGCAATACAGCGTGTTGATGTCGAGTTCGCGGTTGTCGACGATGTCCCGCGGCACGCAGGTCCGCTGGAACATGTGAATGTGCTCGCAGGTATCGACGATGCGCGCCATATCGTAGAGATCCTGCGCCCGTGACTCGCGATAGAGATTGTTCTCCGGCTCGGCTGCCTGCACCGCCGCGCCCGCGGTCGAGAAATGCACTCGGGAACCGCTGAGATCGAGATCGAAACGCGGATCCCTGGCGTAAAGCACGAGATTGCGTCTGGCCTTTTGCAGGGTTTGCTCGACGAGACCGCGCGGCATCCGCAAACGGCCGTCGCCGCCGAGTACGGCGCCGGCGTCGGTGCAGGTCTCAAGACAGTGCGGCGTCGCGTCGGCGAAGCCGATCTCTGCGAGAATTCTGAAGGCGTTTTCGACGATCGCGGCAATGCCCTCGTCGGTCAACGGCTTGTACTGGCCGCCGCTGTGGCCCGACCGAACCGGCCTGGCCGCCTCCGCGAGCGGCGCGGCGCGAGCGGCGCGGCGCGCCTGTCTGCCTCCCATTCTTCGCGACATACCAATCTCCCCGCAATCGCCTTTTGTCTCAAATGCTATAGCAAATTCGCTTCGCGCAAAATGACCCATCCCGTCATTCCGCGCGAAGCGTAGCGAAGTGATTCGAGGCATCCGTGCCTCCACCCCTTCGGGGCGGCGCTGTGCGCCGTCCAAAATCGGCAATCCCGCCATTTTGCCGCGGAATCTCCCGGAGCCAGGAGAATAGTGGCTTCGATCCGCCACCCGACAGCGACTCGCATCGTGCGGAATTGGGGAAAATCCACTCATGAACGACCAGGCTGGAATCGTCGCAACCCAACCGTCCGCGGCGAATAAGGAGGGTTTTACGCGAGAGCGCGAACCGCGGCGCGGTAGATGGCGTTTTTGCGGACGCCGGTGATTTTCGCGGCGATGGACGCGGCCTTGGGCAGCGGAAGGTCGTGCTGGAGCAGGGCGACGATGCGCAGGGCTTCGGGGAGGCGCTCGTCTTCGCCCGGGTTTGCTTCGCGGCCGGCCAGGACGAGCACGAACTCGCCCTTGAGGTGGTTCGCGCCGACGCGCAGCCAGGTTGCCGCCTGCTCCAGGCTGCCGAGGAAATGGGATTCGAATTGCTTGGTCAATTCGCGGGCGATGAAAATGCGGCGTTCACCGCCGAGCACCGCGATCAGGTCGTCGACGCAGTCGAGCACGCGATGACTCGATTCGTACAATATCCAAGTGGCCGCTTCGTCCTTGAGTTCTTCGATCCGTCTCCTTCGCCCCGCTTGCGCGGCGGGGAGAAAACCCGCGAACAGAAACCGGTCCGTCGGCAGTCCGGAAACGCTCAAGGCGGCGGTCAGGGCGCTTGGCCCTGGTATGGGCAGGACTTCGATGCCTTCTTCGCGGGCGGCTTTTACCAGCGCATACCCCGGATCCGAGATCAGCGGCGTGCCGGCGTCCGAGATCAGCGCGACGCCGGCACCGTCGCGCAGCATTCGCAGCAGCTTTTCCCTTGCGCCTTCGCCGCTATGATCGTGATAGGAGAGCAATGGTCGCCTGATGCCGAAATGCGCGAGCAATTTGCCGCTATGACGGGTGTCCTCGGCGGCAATGCAGTCGGCGCCGGCGAGCACTTCCCGGCCGCGGTCCGAAAAATCCGCGAGATTGCCGATGGGGGTCGCCACCACGTAAAGACAGCCTGTTTTCGCCACGCCGGAAATTTCTCCCGTGAATTGATGAAACGCCGCAAGCTGTA
>JANQSV010000352.1 GCA_028279115.1 Pseudomonadales bacterium | reverse complement strand
TGCCGATGGCGCCGTAGTTCACGCCGTAGCCGATGACCGGCCAGCCGTAATTCATTCCCGGCTCGATGCGGTTGAGTTCATCGCCGCCCTGGGGCCCGTGTTCGGTTTCCCACAGATCGCCGGTTACCGGATGGATCGCCAGGCCCTGGGGGCTGCGATGGCCGAAGCTCCAGATTTCCGGGAGCGCGTCGTCGCGGCCGACGAAAGGATTGTCGTCGGGCACGCTGCCGTCGTCGCGCAGCCGCATGACCGTACCGGCGTGGTTGGTCGTATCCTGGGCCTGTTGCATGGTCAGGTCGCCGGTGGTTTGCGCCTGGCGGTCGCCGACGACGAGGAACATGTAGCCTTCGTCATCGAACACCAGCTTGCCGCCGTAATGACCGAAGCCGACGGATTGTGCGGCGAAGATCTCGACGACGTTGGTGAGCTCGTCGTTCTCGAAGCGGCCGCGCGCGATCGCCGTGGTCGAGGTGTCGCCGACCGGCTTGGAAAAAGTCAGATAGACCCAGCGGTTTTCGGCGAAGTCGGGATGCGGTACGACTTCGAACAGGCCGCCCTGGCCGCGATAAAAAACGTCGGGCACGCCGGGAACGGCTTCGGGGAGCAATTCGCCGTTGCGAACCACCCGCAGCCGGCCGGGCTTCTCGGTGACGAGCATGTCGCCGTTCGGCAGCCAGGCCATCGACC
This sequence comes from Pseudomonadales bacterium, assembly GCA_028279115.1. Lineage (GTDB taxonomy): Bacteria > Pseudomonadota > Gammaproteobacteria > Pseudomonadales > Pseudohongiellaceae > UBA9145. The sequence goes on along the minus strand of JANQSV010000352.1, from coordinate 3,249 downwards.
AGGGCTGAATCAAACCGTCCGTGACCGTTACCACCCGATAGTCGTGGTGGGCGGAGTAGTACATGTCGGACTGTGCGCTTGCCGATACCGCAACAGTTGCGAGCAGACCGGCAGCGGTAATTTCCAGCAGATAACGACGCATGATCTTTCCTCTATGAGTTGAAGTTGATGTCAGCGGAATCCCGTCGAACGAACCGCGGATTATCCAACGTATTGCCCGCCATGACCAGACTGTGCGCAAGCCTCCAGCAGTTCCCCTTCTGGTAATCAGCCGAGTGCGGGAAGCCCCCACCGAATCTGCTCCGCAGATTCGACTCCCCCAAAGGGGGAGTGTTCAACCCTCGCACGGAACCGAATACTCCCCCCTTGGGGGAGTCAAAACCGCGTAGCGGTTTTGGTGGGGGCGGGGATTGCGCGCCAGCTTCAGCGGATGAGATGAAGCTCGGTTTGTCTTCGCAGCATCCAGCGCATTTCGCCGTCGGTGGTGATCTCGGCCTCTTCCTCGACCGCCATGCGCACCGGCTGGCCGTCCCATTCGGGCACCGGCGTGGTCACCTGCATTTCGGTCGAGAACCACATGCCCGGAATCACGGGCGGGTCGCCGCGCCCCGGAATACTTGCCTGGTAGTCCCAGCGCCCGATCAGCGGCCCGGCGCCATGGCCGTGATCGCCGATGGGATGCGTGTACATGGTTCCGTTCAGGCCTTCGCTCCGCATCTTCTCGAGCACGGATTCGAGAATCTCGTTGCCGCTGCGCCCCACCCGCGTCTCCTCGAAGAGGATGTCCTGCAGGCGGTTGGCGTTGGCCAGGGCCTGTTGCAGTCCGGCGGGCGCCTCGGTTTCGCCCTCGCGCAGGACATAGGCCATGTGCTGGGTGTCAGTCGCCATCCCAAGCGCCACGAGGCCGAAATCGCAATGCAGCACGTCGCCGCGTTCGATCACCGGCGCCACCGCGTCGGCCATGTCCGCTCCCCGGCGTTGCAATGACACCGAGGGCTGAAACCAGGAATCGAGCCCCAGGTCGTGGACGCGCTGCCGCATCCACCATTCCACGTCTTCGGTCGTGGTCTGGCCCGGCAACTCGGGTCCGAGCGCCTGCTGCATTTGCTCCCATTCGCCGGCCGAGAGTCCGTCACCGAAATTGTGTTCCTGCGAAATGTTCACGGCGATGCGTTCGGGATTGCGCTCGCGCACCATGCCGGCGAAGAGGTCCCATTGATCGCTGCCCCAGAGTTCGGCCTCGCGGCCGTCGGCGGCGGTCGCGGTGGCGCGGATCGCGTCGTATGCGCCGCCTTGCGAGGAGCCGCCCAGGGCGATCCGCTCGACGCCTTCGTCCGGGCCGCGGTCATGAAAGATATAGATCGTGCGCCGCCGGGCGGCGAACGTGGTGGGCGAGACGAGGGCGCGGAAAACGGGATCCTCGTTGTACTCGCGCATGGTCACGATCCACATGTCGACGCCATGCTTGCGCATGAGCATCGGCAGGTTCCGCTCCAGTCGCTCCTCGAGCCAGGCCTGTTGCGTTCGCGCCTGTTCGCGCAAGCTGCCGAAGGGGTGTTCGGGGCTGTAATCCCGCGTCTGGGCGAGCACGGACCCGGCGCCCGCGGCGAGTCCGACGATCAACAACAAGACAATCTGCGTACGTTTCATTCCAACCTCCTGCCTGACCCAGCACGAGCGGGGCAAGCCCCCGGCAATTCTCATTTAGGCGACGAGATCCCGCGACTACGCGCAGGATGACGCCTTTCCGAATCTGCGCAACGTTAGTCGCCGTCTGGTGGACCAAGTTCAGCGGGCGCGCGAGGGTGAGACCCGGTCGGCGCAGCCGACAAAAAGCGAAGCTTTTTGAGAGCCGAACGGCTCGCCAAGGATGGCATGCAGAATCTACCAGAATTCCAACACCAAAAACGTATTTGCGGCGTCCGCTGAACTTGGTCCGCCGGACGGCGACGATTCGAAGCCGCTTACTTGCGGCGCGAGGCAAAATTCTATACCATGCGCCCCGCAAAATTTAAGGCCAGACCCATCCTCGCAAGCCCGACCGGATCGCAGCAATTCAATCGGGGTCAATCAATTCAAGGATTGCCAGAATATGTCATTAGCAATCGCGCTTTTCCTGCTCGTCATCGCCACCGTCGTCCTGCATTTCGTCTTTGCCTACTACTTCGACTGGTGGTTCACCCCTCTTGCCGCCGACTGGGCGGGCATCGATATCACGGTCTTGATTACATTGTGGGTGACCGGCTTTGTATTCGTCGCGATCAACGTCTTCATGGCGTATTGCGTCTGGCGCTTCCGCCACAAACCGGGGCACAAGGCGGTTTACGAACCGGAAAACCACAAGCTGGAAATCGGCCTTTCCGTGTTCACCGCCATCGGCGTCGTGTTGATGCTCGCGCCGGGCCTGTTCTACTGGGCGGTTTTCGTCAATGTGCCGGAAGGCGCCGACGACTATGAAGTGCTGGCCCAGCAATGGCAATGGCAGTACCGCTATCCCGGCGCCGACGGCATTCTCGGCGCCGCCGATACTTCTTTCGTTTCCGAGAGCAATCCTTTCGGCGTCAATCCCGAAGATCCCAACGGTCGGGACGACGTGGTCGTCAACGACCCGCAAATGCGTCTTCCGATCGGCCGGGACGCGCGTTTCCTCTTCCGCTCCAACGACGTGCTGCACAATTTCACCGTGCCCCAGTTCCGCGTGAAGATGGATCTGGTGCCGGGCCTGGTTTCCTATATGTGGTTCACGCCCACCGAAGTCGGCACTTACGATGTGCTGTGCGAGGAACTTTGCGGCATCGGTCATTTCATCATGCGCGGCCAGGTCGTGGTGGAAACCGAGGAAAACTTCAACGCCTGGCTCGCAACGCAGCCCACTTTCGAAGAAACCCGGAATATGGTCGCCGCGAATCCCGCGGCGGGTCAGGCGCAATACGCGCTGTGCGCGACCTGTCACGGCCAGCGGGGCGAAGGCAATGCCGCCCTGAACAGTCCCAAGCTCACCGGTCAGCCGGCCTGGTACGTCGAGCGGCAACTGCAATACTTCAAAACCGGAGTGCGGGGAGGCGAGGGCGATGTCTTCGGCCAGCAAATGGCGCCGATGGCGATGACCCTCGCCGACGACGAGACCGTGCGCAACATGGCGGCCTATATCGCTTCCCTGCCCGACGAGCCGGCCGAACGCACGGTCGCCGGCGATATCGCCAACGGCCGGGACATCTACGACCGCAACTGCGCCGCCTGCCATCTCGA
>JANQSV010000341.1 GCA_028279115.1 Pseudomonadales bacterium | reverse complement strand
TATATAGTCAAGATTTCTCGGGTGCGCCAAATCGGGAGGGAATTTCGATGGGTGTCCCATGGCCGTGGATCGAACGTCGCGGGGTGTTTCCTTCACTGGATTGATGCCAAGGCATGTGCATGGGAGCAATAACCGGATTGCTTTGGCACGGTAGGCTCCATAGGATGGTGTTCGCATTTCCTGGAGTTTGGGATTTCCAATTCGTTTGAATTAAGATTGATGGTCGTAGTTGACAGCGCAATCTCCAAAGCGTTCGGAAGCGGTCTCGCCGATTGGTTGGATACAGCAGAAAGTTGAAGAATTATTGGTTGGGAGTGGAGCGGTTCGGATATTGGTAAATTTGAGGGGGCCATGAAATGCTGGGGACAAAAGTTTTGCTGAAAAGGATTTGGGCGATTCCATTATCGCTGGTTATGGCGTTCGGGGCGCTCGCGCAGGTCGAAACCGACGCTCAATGCGAACCCAGCGCACTCAACAGATTGTCTACGGAAAATTACGAGACGAGCGTGTGGTTTTCGCTTGTTCGGGTCCGTGCGCTCGAAGATACTTGCGTATCCGAGTTGTTTCCCATTTGGTATCAAAATTGGTATCGAGGCAGGCGCGCAGAGATGGAGTCGCTCATTGGAAATCATGCGACCGCGTTGTCGTATATGGAGTATTTGGATGTGGATCGAGAATCCGGCCAAGGTTCGCCATGGGATTTCCCTTCGCCGGTTACCAGTGCTCCGGCGGTCGAATATGTAATGGAAATGGCGCCGGATCACCAAATCGTCATGGTGAACGAACGGCATCACGCATCGAGCGACAGGCTGCTGACGATGGAATTGCTGGCGCCGCTCGCCGAGCAGGGATTCAAGTATCTCGCTATCGAGGCGGGCTGGAACGGCGATATCGCGGTCGGCTGGAACGGCGGCGCTCCCATCGGTGAGCGCGGCTATCCAATTCCGGTGACGGGCTATTATGTGAACGATATGGTGTTTGCGCAACTCATTCGCGAGGCGATCAAGCTCGGCTACAAGATTATTGCCTACGAGAGGGAGGATGGACAACGAAATTCCGCCGATCGGATCGACGCGGCGAACCATCGGGACGAGCGCGAATGGTGGCAGGCGAAGAACATCGTCGAGCGGGTGTTCGATATCGATAGCGACGCGAAGCTGCTCGTTCATGTCGGCTACAACCACCTCCAAGAAACTCGGGAAGGCGATGATTGGGCGAACATGGGCCACCACCTGCGTCAATTCACCGGACTCGATCCGTTGACGATAGATCAAACGAGATACAGCGAACGCTCAAGATCCGAACTTGAGCATCCACTGCGGAAGAGAGCTGCGGAACTGGGCCTGATCGGCGAAGGCACGGTTGTGCTCGTCGATTCCGGGGGCGAGTCGGTGCTCCCGCCTTCGGCGGGCATCGACCTTGCCGTGTTGGGCCTCGCCACCCGCTACGCCGACGGCAGGCCGACTTGGATGGGCATGGGCGGCCGCCGACGGGCGGTCGAGTTCGACACGCCGGAATGCGCGGAGCGCACGTGCATGGTGGAGGCGCGCAGGGCCGGTTTTCCCGACGAAGTGCCTTTCGACCGTGTTGAAGTCGTCAACGCCGGGCGCACTACACTTTACCTCCCCCCGGACGAAGACATGGTGGTCGATGTGATGGAATTGGACCGAAGCACCCTGGCGACGAGGAGTCTGCGTGTCCCGGAACCCTAAAGCGAAGCGCCTGCTTTTCGCGCCAATGCGCCTTTAAGACGAGACGAAGTGTTTAGAAACCTTTACGAATTCAGTTTGCAAACCGAGGTGGATTTGGAATGCCAATAGTTGTCGCATTAATGATGCTGTGGGTCGGCACTCTTCTGGACATGGCATCCACTTACTTTACGCACTTGGATACTATATCGGTAGATATAGATTTCGTGATATACATAATCTTGAATGGCGGCATACTGCTCGTGTTCTCCTTGGCAACAATGCTTGCGTTGAAACCTCTCGATATGGTCAAGAAATATATACGAGAAACGAGCTATCGCGAACATGTCGAAGGTGAAAATACTTCAAAGGAGAATCTCAGAAAATATTATTTTGTATCCCGAAGGGTGATTTGGTCAGTTTCAGTCTTAGTCTTTGTGGGATCTCTTGGAGGGGTTCGTTTTCTGTTCTTCGTTAACAATTTGATAGAATACTTCGACTACCAAGGGTTTATGAGTTTTATTTTTTTGACGTTTCCAGAAGTGGATTATGTATTGGTTGTGGCCATTATTTATGCGGTCGGCAGCATGATTATCCATCCAATTATCTATCTGCTTTTGCGATTAACAACTAGATAGTTCTTGTCCGTAAACTCCGTTTTCCAACCGCTCTATCGTTCGCCGATTCAGCCCGATTCGCGGTGGCCGGGTGTCCGGGGGGCGTTTTTTCGTTGATCCAACGCGGGTTTGCGTCGTTTCCGGCGTGATCCGGCCCGCCGGGCCGCGCCGGGTCCGAAGCGAGCCTCCGGCGGGCGATTCCGGTTACTGGACCGTTCGGTTCGAGGCTTTCCGGCGGATTACCCGGGCCGCAGCCAGGCGAGCCGCACCAGGTTGTGCGCGAAGACCGCCGAATGCACCCAGGCCTTGAAGCGCGGCAGGCCGCGCCAGCGGCAGCGTCCGAGACCGAAGCAGCGCTTCAGCCGGGAGATGCCCGCCTCGACGCCGGCGCGGAAGCGCCGGAGTTGCTCGAAGATCCACGGCGAGGGCGTCATGTCCTCTTCTTTCAGCCCCCGCTTCTTGCTGAACACCGCGTGCGTCACGCCCATCTCTTTGGCGCCTTTCAGATTGTCCGCGGAAGCGTAGCCGCCGTCGAAGGCGGCATGGGTCGGCGGCTTGCCGTAGTGCGCGCAATGCCGCTGAAGCATCGGCAGGCAGCGGACGCTGTCCGCCGGATTGCCGGACTCCACGACCACGTCCAGCACCAGGCCGCTCTTGCCCGCGGCCAGATTGATCTTGCGGCCGTACAGCGTTTCCCGTCCGCCCTTGCGGATGATGTCGGTGTGCGGCTGGAACACGCTCACGATCTTCTCGGCGGCCGGCACTTTCTCCTCCAGCAGCACACGGCGCGCGGTCTGGACCGCCACCGCCTTCAGCAGGCGGGCGTAGTGATCGGCGCAGGCAATTCTGGGACACCCATCACGTCAAGACCATATTATGAACCCAGTTCGATTTGAGAGCCGATTGAAGAAATTTGAAGCTGTTTCGGGATCGATAGTCAGTGCAACTTATTCGCGGGCACAGGCAATGCTGCCCATTCAAGCATGAAATCGGGATCGTCCCGGACTACGCGGCTTTTCTTGTCCCGTTCCTTTCCCTTGTCGCCAGCTTGTCCAAGCCATTGAACATTGTGATCGCCTCCTTCTGAATCTCCAGCGCCAGCATGCGCCATTGCGCCTTGCCCAGTTTCAAGTACGACAAAGCGGACGGCGCCTCCCACGGAATGAATCCCTTCTTGTCCGCGCGCGCAATCCGTCCCGTCCAATCCACCAGTTCAATGTAGTCCCGCAGCCCGATCGGCAATGCGGGCGGTTCCGGGTCGCGTTTCAACTCCGTTCGTAATGGCATCAGCCTGGGAGACGGGCATTCCGTTGCGTCGCTGCCTTCCGACACCGCTGTGCGAATGCGCGCCTGGATGGAAGTAAATTCCGATTCGTCGAGCGATTCGCACATGCCGGCCCGTACCGGATTCAGGTCGACATAGGTCATGCATGACAACAAGGCCGCCTCGTCCAATAGCGCCTGGGACTTGAATCGCCCCTCCCAGAACCGCCCCGTGCAATCGTCTTCCTTGTTGGTCCTGCGGGCGATGTACTCGTTCAGGCAGCGCATGAACCAACTGATGTTGCTCAGGCGTTCGCGCCAGGTTTCCACGATCCGGTCCAGTTGCCGGAATTCCGCCTCGGATTTCAGTTCCCCGCGCAGGTGGCAATGCGCCAGGGGGTCGCCCTTGTACAGACACAACCAGCGATGGATGATCTCGTCCCGATCCCAGGATCGGCTCCGGGCCTGGTCAACGTGCAGGACCACATGGTAGTGGTTGCTCATCACCGCGTAGGCGGCGATGTCGATGGCGAAGACTTGGCCGAGCAGCGTC
>JANQSV010000339.1 GCA_028279115.1 Pseudomonadales bacterium | reverse complement strand
AGCGACCGAACGGGAAGCGCGATTCCAGCGCCTCGTAAGTGGCAATCGAGCCGCGGAAATTCTGATTGGTGAGCTGGTCGAGCGCGCGCTGGTAAAACTGTTCCTCGCTGCTGAGCCCGGCAAATTCGTCGTCCTCCTCGTCATCGCCGAACCAGGCGCAGGATACGAAAAGCGGAACAATCAACAGGAGCAGAGAGAATCTCGACAATCTCAGGAAATCGAACATGGAACTGATCTGCGACAGAACGTATTGGCCCGTAATTCTAGCGTTTCCGGACAAATCGGTCCAAGATTAAATGGCGGATATCGGCGAATCCGATCACGGTCTGCGCGATCTGTGGCTTTTCCCGCCCGCAGGTGGGAAATTTCCAGAATAAATTGACAATAACTATATGTGGTGTAGGATTTGCCGGTGAAACACTATATGCGCCAGATTGTGCGAACCACAATTAGTTGCACGATTTCGGCTAAAGGGAGGGAGCGCGGATGAGGCGCAATCAGGCAATCAGTTTGTTCGCCGGCGCAGGCGGTTTGGACGTCGGCGTCGACCGGGCGGGATTCAAAACGGTTTGCTCAGTCGAACTCGATCCGCATTGCGCATCGACATTGTCGCGAAACGCCCGCGGCAAGACCGTGTGGAGCGTCGACGTGAGAGCGCTGGACCCCGCCGGCATGATGCGCTCGCTGGGAATGAAGCGGGGCGAACTGGCTTTGTTGCACGGAGGGCCTCCATGCCAGCCTTTCAGCCAAATGGGGTTGCGCGGCGGTCTCGCCGTCCCGCGTGGGCAGTAGGTGGTCGAGATGGTGCGGTTTGCCGCCGCCTTGCGGCCCGTCGCGGTGGTAATCGAACAGGTTCCGAAATTCCTGCAAGCGCGGGCCACGGAGAACGCGACCGTTTTGGACGTGCTCCGAAATGAGTTCGCTTCATTGGGCTACGACCTGGATGCCGCCGTGCTGGACGCTTCCGACTACGGTGTTCCCCAAAGACGCAAGCGGGCGATCATTGTCGGTGTTCCCGCAGGCCAAAAGTATGCGTTTCCAGTACCATTGCTCAAGCCATTGCCAACTACTGTCGGAGACGCGCTCGACGACATGCCGGATGCGGTTCCGATCGACGAAGAACCGCTGATGCCCAATCACATAGATGTTACGCCTCCACGCGACCGTCATCGAATTTCATTTGTCCCGGAAGGACAGTGGCTGTCGAAAGTCCAGGACGCTCCGCCAAGCGTCGTTCTCAATCTCAAAGCCAAGGATTCGACAAAGTTCCGGCGGCTCGACCGATCGCAACCGTCGCTTACGCTGCGCTGCGGCGAAGCCGTGTATCATCCGGTGGAGGATCGCTACATAACGCCCCGTGAAGCGGCGAGAATTCAGGGCTTCCCGGATCGACACGTATTCATCGGGCCGATTCGCAGGCGGACGGGCACGGTCAGCAATCTCGACCAGCACCGGCAAGTCGCCAACGCGGTTCCACCGCCTTTGGCTCGTTCCGTTGCAAGCAGCGTCAAGGATTCCTTGTGCCTGTAGTCCATGAGTTATACGGCGCGAAACTCATTCATGGCGATCGCCGCGGCGCATTGATTGCCGCGCGATGTCCACACATGGACGACGCGCCCTGCAACGGCGGCGGCAACCGCGATATGGCGCGATGGCCGGCATCCGATCAACCTTTGGCGCCCTTTTTCGACAAATCCGTGGGGCTGGCTGGACACGGCTTCATACCATGCGGCGTATGCAGCGTCAGCACGGCGAGAACATGGGCGATTTGCCCCAATCGTCTGCTGTCTCTCAAATCGGGAAATCCGTCTCCTCAGCAGCAACCGCTGTTCGAAAGAATTCTTCGTCTGGGCGGCTTCGAATCCGGGGACCCGGTTCGCGTCTGGACAGAAGTTGCCCTGATAGACAAGAAACAGAACCTTAACTATAGATTTGACTATGTGCTTCGCTCCGGTGATCGTCCACCTATCGTCGTGGAGATAATGACGGCTTCCACATCCGGTGGAAATCGCAGCGAGCGGACGGACATTCGCAATGCTTTCTGCGACGCGGTTTTGTTCGCGGTGGGAACCATACCGGAGCAGAGGCAATCGCCCGGAGTCAATATCCGGCAGGTATGGGCGCGCATGGCGTCCCAACTCGTGGTCAAATCGCAGATCGTCAATCACTGGGGCGGCGCCACGATTTGGGTCGTCCAGGACGCGCTGACGGATTATATCGCCAGCAATACGGGCATTCGCCTGAACGATCTCAAGTCCTCCGACTGGTCCTTGGGCGAGGTCAATGTTCTTTCATGCAGTATAGACGAGCCTGGGCGGCTGCAGCTTTACGCCGGCCCGGTCTACGGATCGGAGTCGGAAGCTTGCTGGGCGCAATTACTGGACACGCCGTCGTTGCCCGAATTCGATGTCATCCTCGACAAGCTGCGGGATGACTCCGTGATCGCCGAATTTACGGTGCCCTGACCAATTTCTGCCAGACAATTCTCACTTCGGCATTGAAGCTCGGACCAATGGGCTATCTGCCCCGTAAAGTGCCGTCAGCTGAACTCACACCGATCCGGCGGTGGTTCGAAGCCACATCCCCTCTTGATGGATTGTCAGGATGCCGCGCCGATGCAGATGAGGTTGGCCATGCGGCCGCAGGGGCCGTCGCGGCGGTGGGAGTAGAATCGGCTGGCGTTGCAGTGGGTGCAATGGGTCCCGCCGGAAATGGATGCCGCGCCGAGGCGAAGCAGTTTGACGCGAGCGATTCGGGTCAGGTCGGCGTAGTACTTGCCCTGTTTCCCGAGAGAGGCGAAAGCGGACTTGAATTGTCGTTGCTCGCAGCTGTCGACAGCGCAATCGAGGAATGCTTCGCGGACGTCTTTGCCTACTTCGTAGTGACAGGACTGGATGGCTGGCCCCAGCCAGATCAGCAAGTCTTCCGGTTCGCTTCGCATGGCTGCCAATGTGTTCTCGATGATGCCGGCGCTCATGCCGCGCCAGCCGGCATGAACGATCCCCACTTCGTCGCCGGATCGATTGCAGACGAAGATCGGCAGGCAATCCGCGGTGAGTACGCAAAGCGCGATGCCGGGAGCGCTGGAGATCAGACTGTCCGCTTCCGGCGCCTCCCCCGGTTGGAGCACGATGGCCGGTTCGTTGCCGTGAACCTGCCGCAGCCACTGGAATTGCGCATCGGGAGCGAACGCATCGGCTACGAGTTTGCGGTTGCGCCGGACGCTGCTTTCCGCGTCGCCGACATGCAAGGCCATATTGAGACCGGCGAATTCGCCCTCGCTGCAACCGCCGTTTCGGGTAGTGACCGCCGCGAGAACGGTAGCGGGCGCGGGCCAGTCCGGGCGCAGCAGTTCAGGCGTCCGCATCTGCGGCACCTTGTGTTTGCGGATTCTGCCTCAGAAGCTCAAGCAAATTCTGTATGTCCAGCGGCAACTCCATATTAATGCTTATCTTTTCCTTTTTCACAGGATGCATTAACGATAGCTTGCAGGCATGCAGGGCCTGGTGGCCGAGCGCGCCGAGGGCCGCGGTGAGTTCCGGCGGACATGCGGCGGGCGGTTTCGGTCTGCCGCCGTAAGTGCGGTCCCCCAGAACCGGATAGCCGAGCCAGGCCATATGCACTCGTATCTGGTGCGTACGGCCGGTTTCAAGCGATATCTCGACATGGGTATGGGCGGGAAATCGCTCGAGTACGCGATAGTGCGTGCGCGCCGGCTTGCCTTCCCCGACTACCGCCATTCGAGTCCGATGCACGGGATGCCTTCCCATGGGCTGGTCCACCGTGCCGCCGGCGGTGAGAACGCCATGCACGAGCGCCTGGTAAACGCGTTCGATGCGGCGTTCCTGCAATTGTCTGACGAGTTCCGTATGCGCGCGCAGCGTGCGCGCGATCAGCATGAGACCGGTAGTGTCCTTGTCGAGGCGATGAATGATGCCCGCGCGCGGCAACTGCGCCAATTCCGGGTAGGAATGCAGCAGACCGTTCAGCAAGGTGCCCTCGTGATGACCGGCAGCGGGATGGACGACCAGATTCTTCGGCTTGTTGACGATCAGGAAATGTTCGTCCTCGAAACGTACATCGAGTTCCATGGCTTTCGCCGTCAATTCCTCGTCCGGCGCGAGTTCAGCGTCGATTTCGATGACATCGCCGGCCTGCAAGCGATCCTTTTGCTTCATGTTTTGCGAATTTACCGTCAAACTCCCGCTTTTTATCCACAATTGAAGACGCGATCGCGAAAATTCGGGAAAAAGATCCGCTGCCGCACGATCCAGGCGCAGGCCGGCCAGCGAATCGGAGACGGTTTCCCTGCGGACAATTCTGTGTTCCTGCATTGGTCCATTCGGTCAAGTGATGTACGCAGATTGGCATATTACCCAATGCGGTTCGAAGCCACAGCCTGCTTGAAGCAAACTCTTTAGACCTCATATACAAACCCGTTGAACAAGCCTGAAGAGAATTTTTGACTCATGCGGCCAGACAAACTGACCGGGAAACTGCAAGCGGCGCTTGCCGATGCGCAATCGCTCGCCCTGGCGAACCGCAACAGCAGCATCGTACCCGCACACCTGCTGCTCGCGCTGATCGACCAACAGGGCGGTTCGGTGCGCGCCTTGCTCGCCCAGACCGGATTCAACGTCGGCGAATTGCGCGCCGGGCTCGACCGCATCATGCAGGATCTGCCGCGCATGAAGGAGCACGACGGCCAGCTTGCGGTCTCGCCCGAGCTTGCGAAACTGCTGAATCGGGCGGAAACCATCGCCGGCGAACACGGCGACAGTTTCGTCGCCAGTGAAACCGTTCTGCTGGCGGCAATGAAAGATTCCGGATCGGCGGGAAAACTGCTCAAGTCCAGCGGGGTCAGCCCCCAGGCGCTCGAAAACGCCATCGCCAATCTGCGCGGCGGCGAAGCCGTGTCCGATGCGGAAGCAGAGGAAAGCCGCCAGGCGCTGGGCCGCTATTGCATCGATCTCAACGAGCGCGCGCGGATGGGGGAACTCGATCCCGTCATCGGCCGGGACAGCGAAATCCGCCGCGCCATCCAGGTATTGCAGCGCCGCACCAAGAACAATCCGGTGCTGATCGGCGAGCCGGGTGTCGGCAAGACGGCGATCGTCGAAGGCCTGGCCCAACGCATCGTCAACGGCGAGGTGCCGGAAGGACTGAAAAACAAGAGCATACTCGCCCTCGACATGGGCTCCCTGATCGCCGGCGCGAAATTCCGCGGCGAATTCGAGGAGCGTCTGAAAGGCGTACTCAAGGAAATCGCCAAGCGCGAAGGCTCGGTCATCCTTTTCATCGACGAGCTGCATACCCTGGTCGGCGCCGGCAAGGCGGAAGGCGCCATGGACGCCGGCAACATGCTCAAACCGGCGCTGGCGCGGGGCGAATTGCATTGCGTCGGCGCCACCACGCTCAACGAGTACATGCAATACATCGAAAAGGACGCCGCGCTCGAGCGCCGTTTCCAGAAGGTGCTCGTCGACGAACCCGACGAAGAGGACACCATCGCGATCCTGCGCGGCCTCAAGGAGCGCTACGAGGTCCATCATGGCGTGGAAATCTCGGATGCGGCCATCATCGCCGCCGCGCGGCTGTCCCAGCGCTATGTCTCGGACCGCCAGCTGCCGGACAAGGCGATCGATCTCGTCGACGAGGCCGCCAGCATGATCCGCATGGAAATCGACTCCAAGCCGGAAGAAATGGACATGCTCGACCGGCGGCTGATCCAGTTGAAGATCGAGCGGGAGGCGCTCAAGAAGGACAAGGACCCGGCAACGAAGAAACGCATGGAAAATCTCAACGGGGAAATCGGCAACCTGGAACGGGAATACGCCAATCTCGACGAGATCTGGAAGGCCGAGAAAGCTTCCCTGCATGGCGCCCAGTCGATCAAGTCGAGCCTGGAAAAGGCCAGGATCGATCTCGAAGCCGCCCAGCGCGCCGGCGATCTCGCGCGCATGTCCGAAATCCAGTACGGCGTCATCCCGGCGCTGGAGAAGAAACTGGAAGAGGCCGCCACGGCCGCGGTTGCGGACAGGAAACTCATGCGCAACCGGGTCACCGACGAGGAAATCGCCGATATTCTCTCCCGCGCCACCGGTATTCCCGTCAGCAAGATGCTGCAAGGCGACCGCGAGCGCCTGCTGGGCATGGAAGACGCCTTGCGCCGGCGGGTCGTGGGTCAGAACGAGGCGATATCCGCGGTCGCCAACGCCGTGCGCAGGTCGCGCTCGGGCCTGTCGGACCCGAATCGCCCGAACGGTTCCTTCCTGTTCCTCGGCCCCACCGGCGTCGGCAAGACCGAGCTTGGCAAGGCTCTGGCCGAGTTTCTGTTCGATTCCGAGGCGGCCATGGTCCGCATCGACATGTCGGAATTCATGGAACAGCACTCCGTCGCCCGGCTGATCGGAGCGCCGCCCGGCTATGTCGGCTATGAACAGGGCGGTTATTTGACCGAGGCGGTGCGGCGACGGCCGTATTCGGTGCTGTTGCTCGACGAAGTCGAAAAAGCCCATCCGGAAGTATTCAACGTGCTCTTGCAGGTGCTCGACGACGGGCGTCTGACCGACGGGCATGGCCGCACGGTGGATTTCCGCAACACCGTCATCATCATGACTTCCAACCTGGGCGCGGGCCGCATCCAGGAACTGATGCGGGATTCGGCGCCGGACGACAATAACTACGAGACCGTCAAACAAGCTGTGCTGAACTCGGTAGTCCGCCATTTCTCACCGGAATTCGTCAATCGCATCGACGAAATCGTCGTCTTCCACCCTCTCGGCAAGGAAGAGATTCTCGGTATCGCGCAATTGCAGATAGACCTGCTCAACCGGCGGCTTGCCGACAACGAACTGCAAATTCGCGTGTCGCCGGACATGCTGCGTTTCATCGCCGATGCGGGATTCGATCCCGTCTACGGCGCCAGACCGCTCAAGCGCGCGATCCAGAATCGCATCGAAAACCCACTCGCCCAACACGTGCTCGC
>JANQSV010000053.1 GCA_028279115.1 Pseudomonadales bacterium | reverse complement strand
TGTCGAACTTGAAACTGAACCGGGCGCAATGGCGCCTGCTGGCGCTGGAGATTCAGCAGGAAGCGATCACCATGTTCAACGGCCTGGACAAGCTGGCGGGCAGGGAAAGGAAAAGGAATCGGACGGGCAAGGCCGCGTAGTCCGGGTCAATCCCGATTTCATGCCCGAACGGGCAGCGTCGCCCGTGCCCGCGAAAAAGTTCCACTGACCCTAGATCCTGAAACCGCCCGAAATTTCTTTGATCGGCCCTCAAGTCAAATTCAGCTCATGATATGGTGTTGACGTGGTGGGTGTCCCGTGACGCCCCCCGTGACGCCCCCTGGTGTTGACGTGGTGGGTGTCCCGTGACGCCCCTCAAGTCAAATTCAGCTCATGATATGGTGTTGGTGGGTGTCCCGTGACGCCCCTCAGTGAACCGGTCAGTGTACCGGCTCCTCATATGAGCCCCTGTTCCGCATCAGTGCGGGCAAGAGCTTCCAGGGCAGTGGACCGGGTTGTATCGCGCCTGTCCCTGTAGGAGAACAAATCGTTGGCGCGGATACGACGATGCCTGCCGGTCTTGGTAAACGGGATATCGCCACCCTCGATCAGCTTTATGAGATAGGGCCGCGACACATTCAGCAGGTCAGCGGCCTGCTGAGTCGTCAACTCGGCCTCCACGGGAATCATGCGGAAGCCACAACCGCTCGACACGAGCCTCAAGACTTCGAGCAGGGACGCCGTCAAGGCTGGCGTCAGCATTATGGTCTCGACGCTGCCGTCGTCTTGGGCAAGAGAAAGTCTCGTGCTTTCGCCATCGCTGGTCTGGGAAGCGACGATCTTTCTGAGTTGTTCAGCGTTCTTGATCTCGACCTCGTCGGGCAATCGATCAAAGAAAGCATCTCTCCTGAGCGCGTTCATCTTCTTTCTCCGGAATTTATTTCGTTGTATGCGATAGAGTGCCCTCTATTCAAAATAATCGCAATACTCGAAATATACGAAATCTGTGGGGAGGCTGGTCGGGACCAAACCAAACAGCTTGCCGGCAACCCTTAGCTGGCGTTGGTGGATAGGAAGATCAGCAGGTTCTGTTCGATGGCTTCGGACAGGCCGGGGACGAGAAGGATGGCGCCCGCCACAATCACGGTGACGGTCAGGCAAACCGCAAGGTAGGTTCTGTTGGACATGGCTGCCTCCTAGACGTTCAGGCCGCGCGGGGCGAGTTCGAATACCCAGAGGTCGGCCGATTCCACGCTTTCGCGGCTGGAATTGCCGCCGTATTTTTCCCGCAGGGCGGCCGTGACGCCATCGAGCGCATCGCCCTCGCGGATGCGCTCGATTCGACGCTCGTAGCGAACGCCATCGATTCGCACGACGGCCATGCCGTCGCCCTCGTCCGCGTCCACCGCCCAATGTTTCCAGATGCGGCCGAGCGTCGTGCCCATGTAGCCGCTGACCACGTATAGCTTGCCTTCGCTTTCGAGTATGAATATCAGGCGCGAGCTTGGCGGGGCCGGGTTGGTCAACTCGAGTTCAACAAGCTGAATGTCCCGGGTGAAGCTCCAGTCGGGTTCAGGGCCGGTGTAAAGCTCGCCGGAGACGAGTTCGCCACCCGGAAAGACGATGGAAGGGCCGTCCGCATTGCGATTTTCCATCCTCAGGGTGACATAGGCCACCACCGGAATCAGCACCGCGATGCCGATCAATTGCAGGATCAGTCGCAACATCGCACGGCCCTCGCTCTATCCGTCCAGCCTCAGTAACCGGAAGACTGCGGCGCCGCGGCAGGCAGTGCCATGGCGGTCAGTTTCGAGCCGGTTTGCAGGATGATGTATTGATGGCCGTCGTGCATCCAGGAACTCATGCCGTAGTTCGAGCGCGCCGGGACTTCGATCTCGGCCATGATTTCGCCGCTGTCCTTGTTGATCGAATACAGCATCGGCGTACCGTCGCCCGCCACATCGGTATAGACCAGCATGTTGGGCGTGATAACCATGGGCACCAGGTTGCCGGTGCCGGTGTTGCCGATGTCCACGCCTTCCAGCGCGGGGCTGTTGGCGATGCGGGCCGGCGTCTCACCGGTGGGAATCTGCCACAGGTGCTCGCCGGTGTTCATGTCGATGGCGACGATGCGGCTGTACGGCGGCTTCCAGACCGGGATGCTCGAGCGCAGCCGGGGCGGCCGCGCGGTAGCGCCGCGTGTGCTGTTGGCGTATTGGGCCAGCGTCGTGCCGGTCGGATTCGGGAACAGCAGATCGGCTTCCTCGCCCGGAATCAGGCGCAAGGTGAAACAGGCCTTGTGCGAGGAAATGTACAATACACCGGAATTGGGATCGGCTACCGGCGGTGAAGCGATGTTGGCGCCTCCCGACCCGCCCGGACAATTCATGGCGGCGTACTTGCCTTCGGGATTGTCGGAGTGGATGGGCGGATTGAACAGCCCGCCCATCACGTAGTCATCCATCACTTCCAGCGCTTCGGCGCGCAACTCGGGCGTGAAATCGACGAGATCGTCCTCGGTGATGCCCTGCATGTCGAACGGCTCCGGCCAGGTCACATGTGGCTGGGTCGGCGACAACACCTCGCCGGGAACGATCGAGGGCGGCACCGGACGCTCGACGATGGGCCAAACCGGCTCGCCGGTGATGCGGTTGAAGGTGTACACCCAAGCCTGCTTGGTCACCTGGGCGACCGCGGGGATGGGCTGGCCGTCGACTTCGATATCGAGCAGCAGCGGCGCGGTCGGCGTATCGAAATTCCAGATCTCGTGATGCACGAACTGGAAATGCCAGGCGCGCTCGCCGGTGCGGGTGTCGAGCGCGATGAGGCTGGTGGCGAAGAGATTGTCGCCGGGGCGGAAGCCGCCGTAATAGTCGATGGTCGCGCTGTTGGTGGGAACGAACACCAGATTGTTGGCCGGGTCGGCCGACAGCGGCGCCCAGGAGGAAACGTCGCCGGTCCATTGCCAGGCGTCGTTTTCCCAGGTCTCGTGACCGTATTCGCCGGGCCGGGGAATGACGTTGAACTTCCACTTGAAGTCGCCGGTGGCCTTGTCGTAGGCGAGAATGTCGCCGGGCACGTTTTCGATGCGCGCTTGCAGATAGCCCTGTTCGGCGGAATTGCCGACGACGATGGTGTCGTTCACCACGATCGGCGGCGAAGACGCGGTGATATAACCGGTTTCCAGCGGAATGCCTTCATATGGGTCGTAGGGATGACCGAGGTCGGCGAGCAGGTCGACCACGCCGGTGTCGGGGAAGCCTTTGATCGGCACGGGATTGCCGAAGCCTTTCAGCGGATGGCCGGTCTTGGCGTCGAGCGCGGTCAGGAAGAAACCGGGCGAGACGATATAGATCACGCCGCGGCCGTCGACTTCGGAATAAGCCACACCCTTGCCGTAATCCGCGCGCATGGAATATTCGGCGCGCGGCGTAACGGGCTCGCGATAGGACCAGACCGTATCGCCGGTCTTGGGGTCGATGGCGACCACGAATCGCTTGTTGCCCGCAACGGTATACAGGGTGCCGTCGATCAGCGAGGGCGTGGAGCGCCCGCTGACCGAGTCGAAACTTGCGCCGTCCCACTCCCAGACGACTTCGAGTTCGCCGAAGTTCTCGGCAGTGATTTCATCCGCGGGGGTATAGCGGGTGTGGGCGTAGTCGCTGCCGAGTGTGTACCACTGCTCGGCGTTCGTGCTGTGCAGTTCGCCGTCGGCGGCTTGCATGGAGCCGGCAACGCACAGCGCAAGCGCCGGCAGCCACTTTTTCAAGTCAACAAATTGCATGGGATGTCCTCCTGAATCCGCGTGATGTTCCCATATTTTTCTTTGTGAATCATCCCTCGGGGCTTCCCGGTTTGTCCCCGCCAAATCCGCTTCGCGCATTTGACTCCCCTGAGGGGGAGTATCAATCTTCCGGCAGCGCGAAAGCGGCGGGCGCATGGCCGAAAATGAAGCTCAGGTATTGCGCGCCGTCGATCATGCGGCTGCTATACGATTCATTGGGCAGCGAGAACAGTATCTACATGGAATTCGCCGCCGGCGACCACATGTTCCCCGCCATCGGCAGCCCGCTGAACCCCGCTCGCCAGATGGCGACGGATCGAAGCCACTAGTCCCGAACTATCAATTGAGGCCAAGCGGTTCCATGATCGCCTGGTAGGTGAGTTGCCGGGAGAGCGCCCGCACATTCGGCAGCCCCTGCCCCCATTGCTGGATCATCCCCACCACGATCAGGTCTTCCACCGGATCGATCCAGAACCAGGTGCCGGCCGCGCCGCCCCAGTAGTATTCGCCCGCGGAAAACGACTCGGCTTCGACCGGGTCGGTCACGACCGCGAAATCGAGACCGAAGACCGTACCCGGCGCGCCGAAGATATTGTCGGGCATGCCGCGCGGCAACTGGTTGCGATGCATCAGGTCCACCGTCAGTGGCGACAGGATGCGCACACCGTTGAGTTCGCCGCCGTTGAGCATCATCTGGGTGAACTTCAGGTAGTCCATGGTGCTCGAAACGAGGCCGCCGCCACCGCTCTTGAACATCGGATCGACCATGTAGTCGTTGGCGCCGCCGAACATTTCCGAGGGTGCGAGGTTGCCTTCCTCATCGTAGGTATAGATCTGCGCGAAACGCTCGGCTTTCTCGGCGGGCACGTAGAAATCAGTGTCGTTCATGCCCAGCGGCCCGAACAGGCGCTCATCGAGGAAATCGTCGAAAGCCTGACCCGAAAGGACTTCGACCAGGTAGCCCTGCACGTCGACCGCGACGCTGTAATGCCACATCGAGCCGGGCTGCTGCCGCAGCGGGATCGCGCCCAGCCTGGTCACCATTTCCTTGAGTGTAATGCCGCTGTTGAGCAGGTCGGCCTCGACATACATGCTGTCCACTTCCGAACCCGAAAAAATGCCGTAAGTCAGGCCGCCGGTATGCGCCATCAACTCGCGTATGGTCATCGGATGATCGGCGGGTTTGGTGATCAGTTCGCCGTTCTCATCCACGCCCGCGGCGACTTGCAAATCGCTCAACTCGGGAATGTACCTCTCGACCGGATCGGACAGGCGGAACTTTCCTTCGTCGTAAAGCATCATCAGCGCGACGCCGGTAATCGGCTTGGTCATCGAATAGATGCGGAACAGGGCGTCATTGGTCATCGGCGCGCCGGCTTCCATGTCACGCCAGCCCGCTGACTCGAAATGCACGATCTTGCCGTGCCGCGCCACCGCGGTGACGACGCCGGCCAGCCGGCCTTCGTCTACCAAGCCCTGCATCGCGCCGGTCAGGCGCGAGAGCCGGTCGGAGTCCATGCCCGCCTCTTCAGGCGCCGCCATGCCCAGATCGGGAACCTCCTCGACTACCGCATCGGCAACGGCCGGGGCCGAAGATTCCAAGGCCGGATTACAGGCCGCCAGCAAGCCGGCCAGGAAAAGGATCAGAACGAGCGGCCAAGCCGCCAAATGCTGCTTTGGATTCATCGTCTCAGGATTCCTGTGGTGGAAAACCGTGCCACTCTACCCTATTCGCGGCGCTCAAGGCCAGCGGCGGGGCTTAGCGGCGCCGCTGCCGCTGCCGATGCAATTCCCACAACTTGGCGTATTTCATGAAAGCGTAGAAAGCGGCATTCATGCTCGTCAGCAGGCCGTCGACGCCGTCCAGGATGTGCCCCTTCAGGAAATAGTGCTGATGGAAGATCAAGGGGAAGATGAACAGCAAGGTCCACAGCGATGCCGTCTCGCCGGCGTCGAACTTGTCCTCGGCCCGCGCCTCGCTATAGCGATTGGCCTTGGCCACGCGTTCAGTGTAGGTCAAGTTCTCGTAATGCAGGATGGCGGCCTCGGTGCGCGCGGTCCTGCCGTCGATACTGATGCTTTCGTGTACGCGCCGCTCGGGATAATGCCCGGCGCTTTTGCGAAACAGCCTGATGAGCCGGTTCGTGCCGCCCGGATGCCGCGGCCGTTTGCCCCAGCGGTACAAGGTGCGGGTCGATTCCAGCGCGTCCACTTCGTCCGCCGCGACGGTCTTGCGCACTTCCTCGATGAATGCGTCGGTGAGAATCTCGTCGGCGTCGACATTGAGCACCCATTCGTTGCGGCAAAGCGACATGGCATGGGATTTCTGGGCCGCGAATCCTTCCCAGGAACGAAACGACGTGCGCACATTGGGATAGCCATCGGCGATTTCCACCGTGCGGTCGCGGGAACCGCTGTCGACGACGATCACCTCGTCGAATTCGGTCATGCGCTCAAGCGCGGCGCCGATGTTCGCCTCCTCGTTCAAGGTGATCATGTAGACGCTGACAGGGATTTTCGCTTTCATTCAAGATTCCATGTCCACAGCGAGATTCTGCGACCGCGAGCGGAATGACAAAGCGCCAATGCCGGTCTCGCGCATAGTAGAGTCTCACTGTACGCTTTCCGTCCCCCTCAAGGCGGCGATGCGCGCGAGCACCATGTCCGGCGTCAGGGAACGCAGACAATGGTAATCTTTCCGGCAATGCCACGCATCACAATCCTCCGCGCAGGGCAACTCGCCCCGCAACACCGTGCTGTGTTCTCCGAGCGGCGCCCAGATCGCTTCCCGGCTCGGCCCGAACAGCGCAAGGACCGGCAGGCCCGCGGCGGCGGCCAGATGCATGGGGCCGCTGTCGCAGCCGATGAAGAGCCGACTTTGACGGAACAACGCGACCAGTTCGGGCAGCGACAGGCGATTGCAGAGATCGATCGCCGACGATTCCGGAATCTCCTGCTCGATGTCGGCGATGACCTCGGCGTCGAATTGTCCCGCCCCGATCCAGGCCACTTGCAGCCCCGCATCGTGTAGCTCTTGCACCAGCCTGGCGAAATGCTCCCTGGGCCACAACTTGTAGCGCACGCTGGCGCCGGGATGAATCACCGCCAGCGGGCGGTCCACGTGATGACCG
>JANQSV010000303.1 GCA_028279115.1 Pseudomonadales bacterium | reverse complement strand
CATTGCCCGCGCCCGGTTCGCTGCGCCCGTCGGGTTTCAAGATCGGTCTGGAACTGCTGGTCCGCGGCAAACTCAAGACGCGGGAGGTGCCGATCGATTTCAGGGACAGGCGGAAGGGTTCCAGCAAGCTGGATTGGCGTCAGCAATTGAAGTTCCTGCGCCATCTGGCTCGCCTGTACCGTTTCCGCTTTCCGCTGATTTCCCGGCTGTGTTGTTTCGGAGCGGTCGGCGCCAGCGGATTCGTGGTGGACGTTTCCTGCTGGCAAGGCCTGCAATGGCTCGGCCTTGAGCATCGCTGGGCGCGGTTTTTCTCGTTCTGGCCCGCCGTGACGTGGAACTGGCGCTGGAATCGCGCAATAACGTTCGATGACCGCCTCCCGACGCCCCCGACGCGCCAATGGATGCAATTCATTGGCGCAAGTCTGGTGGGATTGTTCACCAACGTCGGTACTTATGTGGCGCTGACCGGTACGGTCGCCTTTTTCGACCGCTACCGCCTGCTGGCGATCGTCGCGGGCGTTCTGGTGGGCATGGCGGCCAATTTCATCGTTGCCGACCGTTTCGTTTTCAGTTCGAAGCCGGCCGGAGGAGCGAGGTGAATTTGCCGCGACATGCGCTGCCTGGAGCAGCCGCGCTGGCGGCCATGATTCTCGCAGTTTATTTTCCGGCCCTGACCGGCGAACCGCTTTGGGACGATGCGGTCTGGGCGGAAGAGCCGCTCGTGCTTGGTTGGTCCGGCATCCGCGAGATCTGGCTCGAGCCTTCCGCCATCCGCAACGAAGGGCACTACTGGCCGCTCGTGTATACCAGCTTCTGGCTGGAGCACAAGCTCTGGGGACTGGCGCCGCTTGGCTACCATCTGATCAATGTACTGCTGCATCTGGCGAACACGCTGCTGGCCTGGCGGCTGCTGACCGTGCTCGCCGTCCCCGGCGCCTGGGCGGCCGCCGCGGTCTTCGCGGTGCATCCGCTGCACGTGGAATCGGTCGCCTGGATCGTCGAAAGAAAAGACCTGCTGTCCACCTTGTTCTATTTCTGCGCCGCGCTCGCCTGGATCCGGCCCGGGGGGTCGCGGATATTGCTCACCGCCGTATCGTTGGTCGCCGCCCTGCTGTCGAAGTCGATGCCGGTGACATTTCCGGCGGCCTTGCTGATCTGGTACTGGTGGCGCGGAAAACGGCCTTCCTTGCGCGAGACGGCCGGGATGGCGCTGCTGTTCGCAATCTCGCTGTCCATAACGTTGGCGGACCTGGCGTTCTACGCTGCGCGGGAACCCCTCTCGCTTGGCTACTCATTCATCGAACGCGTGCAGATCGCTTCGCACGCGCTCTGGTTCTATGCCGGCAAGTTGCTGTGGCCGTCGAATCTCGCGGTGATCTATCCCCATTGGGAGGTCGGGACCGCGGGCGCGTGGCTGTATGTCGCGGCCGCTGTTGCCGCCGCGGCGCTGCTTTGGTTCGGACACCGCCGCACCGGGCGCGCGCCGGCCGCCGCCGCAGCTTTCTTCGCATTGACGCTCGCGCCCTCGCTCGGATTCATCGATTACGGCTACATGCGGTTTTCCTTCGCCGCCGACCGCTTCCAGTATCTGGCGGGTCTCGGATTGATCGCCTTGGCCGCAGGCGCCGGGGCGCATTTGGCGATGCGCCACAAGCTGCTCGAAAAAACCGCGCCAGCCGCCCTGGCGGCGGCGATTGCGGCATTCGGCGCGGTTGCCTGGAACCAGTCCGCAATCTACCGCAACGGCATCGTGTTCTTCGAGCATGTCATCGCGCACAACCCGGCGGCGCGCGACGCCCATGCCAATCTCGGCGCCGCATACATGAATAGCGGGCGCAACGAGGAAGGATTGGAGGCGACATTGATCGCCACCGAACAGCGCCCCGAATACGCCGGCGCCTTTCTCAATCTCGGTCTCGCCTACATGCGGCTGGAACGCATGCGGGAATCCGAGGAAGCAGTGCTGCGGGCGCTCGAACTCGATCCCGAATATCGCAACGCCAGACAGAATCTGGGAGAATTGTTGCGCCGACAAGGTGAATACGAGGCGGCCGTGGAACAATACCGTGAAGCCTTGAGGATCGATCCGGACTACGCACCCGCGCATGCCGGACTCGGGCAGAGCCTGTTCCAGCTTGGCCACCATGCCGAAGCCGTGGAAACGATAGACCGGGCCATCGAACTGGGGATGGAGCCGTTCGAGGCGCAAACCCTGAATCTGATAGCCGCGCAGGCGCTTGGCAAACTGGACAGTTTCGACGCAGCCGAACGACGCATAGAGAAAACCGCAGTGGAAGCCCCGCGCGACACCCGGCCGACCGCAATGCTGGTGGCGCTGCGGGTCGAAGCCGGACGAACCGCCGATGCCGACCGGGTGCTGCGCGAAACGCTCGACGCCTTTGCCGGAAATTCCGATGCCTTGTTCAACTTCGGTGAGTCGCTGGCCAACCTGGACAACGACGAGTACGCATTGCGGGCATATCGCGCAACCCTGGCCGCCGATCCGGAACATGTGCGATCACTGGTCGGGATCGGCAACCTGGAACTGGAGTTCGAGCGTCACGCCGAGTCGCTGGAAGCATTCGAACGCGCCATGACGTTATTGCCCGAATTGACCGAACAGGCGGCGCTGCACCGCTCCATGGGCGAAGCGGCAATGGCGTTGGGCCGCGCCGACGCCGCGGATTATTTCGAACGGGCGCTTGCGGTCGACGCGCTGGACTACGGCAGCCTGGACCGGCTCGCCATGCTGCGTTTCAACCAGGAGCGCTACGAAGCGGCGCTGGATCTGTATCATACGATGCTTGAACTGAGGCCCGGCAGCCATACCGTAAGTACGAATCTCG
>JANQSV010000295.1 GCA_028279115.1 Pseudomonadales bacterium | reverse complement strand
GGCGTGTTCATCATCTGGACGAGTTGGGACTATGTCGCCTTGTCCTGGAGCAGCCTCGAAGGCTCGCCCGAGTCGAGCGGACTTCCTTTCGTCTTCCTGCTGAAGACGCTGATCCCGGTGCTTGCGGGGCTTTTGCTGGCGCAGGGCGTCGCCGAATTCCTCCGTTCGCTGGAGAAATTCCGCTCGTGATCGAGTTGCTGCCACTGCTCCTGTTTGTGGTCATCTGCCTGTTCCTGCTGGCGGGCTACCCGGTGGCGCTGACATTGTCGGGGGTTTCCCTGCTGTTCGCTGGCCTGGGCCTCGCCGCGGGCGTATTCGACGACGCCTTTCTCGGCCTGATCCCGAACCGCATCTACGGCATTTTCGTCAATCAGAACCTGTACGCCGTGCCCATGTTCGTTTTCATGGGCACGATGCTGGAGAAATCCCGCATTGCCGAAGAATTGCTCGAAAGCATGGAATCGGCGTTCGCCCGCCTGCCCGGCGGCCTCGGTATATCCGTCGTGCTCGTCGGCATGTTGCTCGCGGCCAGTACGGGAATCGTCGGCGCCACGGTCGTGACCATGGGAATCCTCTCGCTGCCTTCGATGCTCAAGGCCGGTTACCGCCCTTCGCTCGCGAGCGGCACGGTCTGCGCCACCGGCACACTCGGCCAGATCATTCCGCCTTCGATCTGCCTGATCCTGCTCGGCGAAGTCATCAGCAATGCCTACCAGCAATCGCAACTCAACGCCGGCGCCTTCGCACCGGACTTCGTCACCATCGGCGACCTCTTCGCCGGCGCGGTCGTGCCGGGCTTGTTGCTCGTGCTGGCCTATGCGACCTATGTGGGAATCGTCGCTCGCTTCAATCCGGATGCCGCACCGCCTTTCGAAAGAGGTTCGCGAGAGGTGTCGGCGCGGAAGTTGTTCAGCGGCTTGCTGCCGCCGGTAGTGCTGATGGTCGCGGTGCTGGGGTCGATATTGTTCGGCCTGGCCACGCCGACCGAAGCCGCCGGAGTGGGCGCGGTCGGCGCGGCGCTGCTCGCGGCGAGCCGGCGCAAATTGAATCTGAACGTGCTGCGCGAGGTATCCCTGGAAACGGTGCGGCTTACATCGATGGCCTATCTGATCCTGCTTGGCGCGACGATCTTTTCTTCGGTTTTCCGCGGCTTCGGCGGCGAGCAACTGATCGAGGAGATCTTCGCCGGACTGCCCGGCGGCGTGTTCTCGGCCACCCTGATCGTCATGCTCGTCATCTTCCTGCTCGGCTTCATTCTCGATTTCATCGAGATCACTTTCCTCGTCGTCCCCATGGTCGGGCCGGCGCTGCTCGGCATGGGAGTCGACCCGATCTGGCTCGGCGTAATGATCTGCGTCAACCTGCAAACCTCCTTCCTCACCCCGCCTTTCGGCTTCTCCCTGTTCTACCTGCGCAGCGTGGCCCCCGACGACCTGCCCACAGGCGCGATCTATCGCGGAGCGATACCTTTCGTGCTCTTGCAACTGGGAGTCTTGCTGTTACTGGCGCTAGAGCCGGGCCTCGCCACAGCCTTACCGGAACTGCTGCGGCAATGACTCTTCAGCAAAATCTTTCCCTCCTTGAATTGCTTGATTTCCTCAATGCCTTCGAGAATCTCATTTCCGATATCACGAGGTTCCGTCATCAAGGGTCTCCTTATATTCCTAGTTCGCCGGCAGGCGGCGGGCTTCGATGAAGGCTTCTTCGGCTATGTTGCGGTAGTTCATTACGCCTGCGCGGAAATCGCGCCAGGATTCGTAGATGCGCGCGGTGGCGGGGTCGGTGGCGGCGAGTTCCTGTACGACTTCTTCTGAGATGCGCCGCAGTTCGATCAGCACGTCGTCGGGCAGTTTGCGCAGTTGCACGCCGTGTTCTTCGACGAGGATGCGCAGCGCCTCGTTGTTCTTGGCGGTGAGTTCGTCGTGCAGCAACTGGTTCATCGCCTCGGTGGCGGTGAGCAGGATTTCCCGCAGGTCCGGGGGCAGGGCGTCGAAGGCTGCCTTGTTGATGACGGTTTCGAGGGTGGAGCCGGGCTCGTGCCAGCCGGGGTAATAGTAGTAGTCGGCCACGGTGTGATAGCCGGCGGCGAGATCGTTGTAGGGGCTGATGAATTCGGTGGCGTCGAGGACGCCGGTCTGCAAGGCGTTGAAGACGTCGCTGACCTGCATCGTCACCGGCGTGCCGCCGGCTCGGCGGAAGACTTCGCCGCCGAGGCTGGGGATGCGCATCTTCAGGCCCTGCATGTCTTCGAGTGAATTGATCTCGCGGTTGAACCAGCCGAACATCTGGGTGCCTGAATTGCCGCCGCGCACGGGAATCAGGCCGAAAGGCTCGTACAGTTCGCGCCACAATTCATTGCCGCCGCCATAGGACAGCCAGGCGTCCTGCTCCGA
This sequence comes from Pseudomonadales bacterium, assembly GCA_028279115.1. Taxonomy (GTDB): domain Bacteria; phylum Pseudomonadota; class Gammaproteobacteria; order Pseudomonadales; family Pseudohongiellaceae; genus UBA9145. The sequence goes on along the minus strand of JANQSV010000295.1, from coordinate 346 downwards.
GCCGGTGAGGCCGAAGGGGATGCTGGAGAAGAACGGCGTGGCGGCGATCTTGCCCTGCCAGTAGTAGGCGCCGCTATGTCCCATCTCGGCGACGCCCTGGGAAACCGCGTCGAAAACCTCGAGTCCGCCGACCAACTCATTCGCACCGTATACGCGAATCTGCAAGCGGCCGTTGGTCATGCGCGCCACACGTTGTGAGAATTCTTCCGGCGATGTGCCGACCGCCGGCAGGTTCTTCGGCCATGAAGTGATCATTTTCCATTCGAAGACGGTCTGTTCCTGAACCGACGCCGCGGCGGTCTCGGCCGGCGCGGCAGCTTCCCCGCAGGCGCCGAGCAGCGACAAC
>JANQSV010000269.1 GCA_028279115.1 Pseudomonadales bacterium | reverse complement strand
TCGAGGGAGCACGGTTCAAGGACGGCGAACAAGTAATCAATGAAAACAGCAGAGAGGCCGCATGACCAACTTGCCGTACACCAGATTTGACTATAGCTCCGCCAAGCGCGGCATGTACAATTGGGCCTTATGGACACAAACCGTTCTGTACAACCAACAACTGCCTAACGATATGAACATCATGAAGAAACACTCCTGCCAGTCACCGCTACCCTGATCTGGAGTTCCATCATGGCGCTCGAAGAAATCGAGCCCGCGCTCGCCGACAACGGTTTCGAGCGCGTGACCTACATCGCCTTCACTAACAACCTCAACGCCCTGCCCGATGCGGACCTCATGGTGAAAGGCCTGGGCATGGAATACATGCAGATTCCGGTGGACTTCGCCAATCTGCGGCCGAGCGAGTATTACGCTTTCGCCGACTCCATGGTGCGCAACGAGGGCTGCAAGACCTTGCTGCATTGCCAAGTCAACGCCCGCGCCACGGCGTTCAGTTTTCTTTATCGCGTGATCAACAAGGACGTGCCGGTAGATCAGGCCAAGGCCGACGTGAACACCGTTTGGCAGCTCAACAAGATCTGGCGCGACCTCATCTTCGTAGTCCTCGAAGAAAACGGCGTAGGCCCCGACTGCGCAGGCTGCGACTGGACTCCGCCCCCGCCGCGGCAATAGGCGCCTGTTTGACGCGCTAGAGCCGGGCAAGCAGCGGCTCCAGCAGCACCTGCCAGAGCCTTCGTTCTTCCTGAATGATATAGGCGCTCAAGGTCATGCCCGCCTGCAGCGGAAAGTGTTCGCCATAGGCGTCGATATGCTGCTCGGAGATGTCGGCCACGATTCGATAGACCGGTCCGGAGACATTGAGCGACACGGGCAACTCCGCCGGTTCGAATATCGTCCGGGACATTGAAACGATCTCGCCCGTGACGACTCCGAACCGCTGATAGGGAAACGCGTCGAATTGCAGGCGTACGGACTGTCCAATACGAATGAATCCTGCGGCGCGGGTTGGTACGAACAATTCCGCTTCAAGCCGCCCGCCACGCGGCAACAGCGACACGGCAAGTTGCTGCGGCCGCAGGCTCTGCCCGCTGGAAACCGGCAGCGCGGCGACGCGGCCGTCCACTGGCGCCTTTAACACTATGGAACCCTGGCCGGCGACTTGCGCCAATTGCGCCTTCAGGCTGGACAAGGCCGCGCTCAATTCCGCCAATGCGGTCTGCCGCCGGACCGGAACGCCTTCGAGCCGCAGTTGATAGGTTGCCAATTCTCCCTGCTTGATCTCGATCTGCTGTGCCAGTTGCTCATCGGATTGGCGCAGCGCCAACACGACTTCCTGTTGCCGCTCCACATCATACCGCGAAGCCACGCCGCGGCTTGCCAGCAGTTCGAATCGACTCAGTGCCGCATCCGCTGTGCGGACGCGTTCCTCCAGCATGCGCCGCTGGGATTCAAGGGATGCGACTTCCGCCCGCGCGGATTCGATTTGGCCTCGCAGTTCCTTGGCTTCCTGCGCGAAAGCCAGTTCGGTTAGCGGCAGCAACTTCTCCCGTTCGGAGATTTGCGCTTCGATTTCCCCCACCGCGACCCCGAAAACTCCTTCGCCTCCGGCGAACGCCGTATCCAGGTTCAGCGTGGCAAGCGCGTCTCCCATTTTGACATCCCGCCCTTCGACCACATACACCTCGGCCAAGGTTCCCAGTTGCGGGGAAACGATTTTCACCAAGCCCTTGTCGGGTTTCAGCCAACCGGTGACGATTTCCTTGCGCGCGTAGCTTCCGGTCACCAAGATCAGCGCGACCGCCGCGACGATGGCGCCGATCAACCCGGTGACCATCCAGGTGGAAACCGGCGAGGCGAGGGCGACTTCGCCAAACAGTCGGTTTCCCCGCCGCTCGATTACCTGTTTGCGAAACGTCTCCATAGCGATTCATCATCCCGGCGCGATCCGGTCGCGGGGTCGGTCAATTTTTGTCTCGCCCAAGCTCTTGCTTGGCCTCACGCACCGATTTTGCCTGTTCGATCAACTTACCGCTTGCCATTTTGAACAAGCGATCCGCGCGCGTGAGCAGTTCGGGCCGGTGCGCGACCACGATGCGGGTGATCTTCATGCCCTCGATCACATCCGCAATTCGCCGCTCGGACTCCAGATCGAGATTGGCGGTGCCCTCATCGAGAAACAACACTCGGGGTTGGTGATACAGAGCCCGCGCCAGCAGTAGCCGTTGCCGCTGGCCGCCGGAGAGCGCGGCGCCCATGTCCCCAATCGTCGACAGGTAATGCATCGGCATTCCGCTGATATCGTCGTGGGCTTGGGCCAGCTTGGCGCATTCCACCACCCGATCCAGATCGACCTGTGGGTCGAAACAGGCGATGTTGTCGGCGATGGACCCCGACAGCAGCTGGTCGTCCTGCATGACCACGCCGGTGGCAGTGCGCCAGTTGCGCAGGCCGAGGGAAAGCAGGGGCAATCCATCCACGCGAATGACTCCTGCGTCGGGTTTAAGCAAGCCCAGCATCACCTTTAGCAGCGTCGTCTTGCCGCCACCCGATGGGCCGGCGATGGCGATGAACTCGCCGGGCCTAATCGAAAGTGAAAGATCTTCGAAAATGAACGGCTCGTTTGCCTCGTAGCGAAAGCCAACGTCTTCCAGTTCAATCCAGCCCCGCACTTTTCGGATTTCGGAAACCGGCGCTTCCAATCCTTCTTCCTTCCCGGTTTGCACTATGTCCGAGAGCCTTTCCAAGTGCAGCCCAAGCATGCGGAATTCAATGCCTTTGTTCACCAATCCTTCGGCTGTTGTGGCGAAGTTCTGGCGGTACGCCATGAACGCGAACAACATGCCAATGCTCATCTCTCCCGCGAGGATGAATTGCGCGCCGAAATAGACGACGAAAACGGTTTGCAGACCGAACAGCAGAGCGGACGCGAAGCGGTTGCCAATGTCCAGCCGGCCAGAGGAGATACCGGCGTTGATCACCTCGGCGTAGAGATTGCGCCAGGCGTTTTCGCGCTCGGTTTCCCGCCCGAACAGTTTCACGGCCCGTGAGGCGCGTATGGTTTCAATAATGTGCGTGTTCTCGGTGGCGAGTTTGGTGATCAATTCTTCCTGCCTGGCGCGCACGAAGGGGAACAGAACCAGCGAAACCAGCAAAAATGCCGCCGTGAACACGATGGCGACCAGGGCCAGCTTCCAGCTGTACAAAAACATCAGCAAGATGGTGGCGGTGATCATCGCGCCATCGATCAACGCCGCGACCACGCTTTGTGTGAGCGCGGTCTGAATCGGTTGTATCGAACTGATTCGTGAAATGATGTCCCCCGCGTGGCGCTTCTCGAAGTAGGCCGCCGGCAAACGGATCAAATGCCGCAGCACATTGCCAGCCATCTGGAAAGTCATCGACTGGCCGAGCAGCAGAATCACCCAGGAGCGCAATGCCTCGGTCATGGCTTGGACCAGATACAGGCCGGTGAAACCGATGCCGAGCAGAAACAGCAGATCGGTATCGAAGCGCATCACGGATTCGTCGATGACCAATTGCAGATAGAAGGGCGTCGCCAAGGCGAACAACTGGATCATGACGGAGAGGATCAGAATCTGCGCCAAGGACCGTTTCAACCCCGACAGGCGGGACCACAGGCTGCGCAGCCTTGTTTTCGTCCGGGCAACGATCGGCTTGAAGTCGGCGGCTGGCGTCAGTTCCAGCGCGACGCCGGTGAAGTGGTCGGAAATCCCGGCAAGCGAATAAGTCACGCGGCCCTTGGCCGGATCGAGCACCACGAAACGGTTGCGCTTCACCTCCTTCAATACAACGAAATGGTTCATGTTCCAATGCAGAATCGCGGGGAGGGAGATGTCTTTCAGGCTTTCGGGTTCTAGCCGCAAAGCCCGCGAGCCGAATGAAAGCTGCTCGGCGATCTTCATCAGATCGCGCAGGCGCGCTCCCATGAGCGAGGCGCCGAAACGCTGCCGCATGTTGTTCAGGTCAATCTTGTGGCCGTGGTGTTGGGCCACCATGGCCAGCGACGCCAGCCCGCATTCGGTCGTTTCGGTTTGGAGTATGGGATTCAACGGCGCGGGAAAGCAGATGCGTCATGGCGCCGGGATGCGCAGGTTTCTCGTCCCAAGGGTGCTGCGGTTCAAACCCATCACATCGACGACCATATCCTCGCCGGGAGGAAGGTAAAGCGTCGTCCGTTCGGCGCTGACAACTTCAACCCGGTCAAAGGGCACTTCGTCGGGGAAGCCGGCCCTGCGCGCCTCCACGATGCAATTTCGTTTCGCGCACTCCGGCGTGTCGAAACCGATCGGCTGCCTGCGACCGCCCATGCTCATCCAGGTCGGCCTTCCATTCTCATATTTCGTGGAAATGCCGAAGACAGCAAGATCGGTATTCGCGCGGGACCGAATCGGTTCTCCATCCGCATCTACAAGCACCATCATTTCTTTGCCGAGCAGACCCAGTTCCCTGGCCCTTATCCGCAGCGGATGCTCCAGTTCGGGTCTGGAGCGTTCGCTGAAGTCCGTTTGCTCCACGGTCAACGGGTCGAGTCCAGTGAATTCACGCAGAAAGTGGGCCATCGGCACCCAATAGTCGGTCCTCGATTCGTGCAGGTGAGCATATCCGAGGTGGAATAGCACCTTCGCATCGCGGTCGATATCGAATACCCGAGTCATCATGTTGGTCGCCTGCCACCATTCGCGCCGTTCCTGGGGGTTCATTTCACTGGTATCTTCGGAATTTCGTTGCACGTCCTCTTGCTCGTAGGCAATAACTTGGTAGCCAAACTTGATTGCCGAGCGAACGAGTTCCGCAAAAACCACGTCATTCACATAATATCCCGTCAGCGAATTCGGGTAGCCGCGAATGTTAACCTGATCTCCATTCCAGCCGGCCTCAATGGCGAGATAGCGGTATCCCTGCTCCGCGAGCGGCTCCAGCAGTTCCATGGTCAACAGCCTGTCGGACGATGCGTGGTGCCGTTCGTTGATCATGACAATGCTATGATCTCGTGCCCTTTCGACGATGTGGGCGACTGCGGGGACGCTTGTAACCGAAGATTGGAATTCCCGGGATGAATTTGGGCTGAGCCCCAAATACTCATCCATATACGACAATGCAGTCGCATGATTGCCGATAAAGGACTCCAATTGCATAAGCGCATACCGATAGCGGTCAGAATTTGGACCAGAGCCGCAAACGCTTTCAAGATCACGGTAGCGATCAAGCGAAAACCAGATACTAGTATCGTATTTTTCCGTGGCCAGGTTAATAAGCGCATTGGGTTCGCATTGGGCGTCAGCTTCAATCTGCGCCAGCGCACAGACAGTCATGCCCGGCAACAATGGAACCAACCAAAGCCATGATAACGATAATTTGACTGCTGGCATCTCAAACTCTCCTTCGATTCGACAACACTGGAATTGAGCAGTTCCCGCCATTGTCATTCCGTCGAGGTGAGGCGGTACGAAAGGGCGCTTGCGAACGCATCGGAAATCGCGCCGTCCACCACATAATCCAACCATAACCATTGCCCGTCTTCATTGCACTCAAGGAACCAATAACGATCATATTCGTCAACGATCAGATCCAAGCTCCCGGTGAACAGCGAATAGGTATCGAAGAAACTCCTAATCTTTCGAACAACCGGATTGGGCAGTTCAAACGGATCGAAATCGAGGTGTTGGATGGCATTGCGCCAGTCCAACTCGGAAGTCTTGTGCGCTTGCGAATCAATTCGGAAAGCGAACATATGCTCTCCAACAACTACAACTCTCAGTTCGAACGACTTCGCGACGTTGCGCTGCAGGAAGTGCGGACATCGCCCTATCGCATCGGCCGAAGCCGCGTGCAATACGTCACTGCCCGCCTTCATCGTCATCACGTTGTACGGAATGGGATTCTCCTCGGAACGAGGTATCACTTGGCCGGCCGAAAGCGACTTCATCACGAGATTCGGCTCCCTGGCGAGAAACGAGATGACATCCTTCTTCACGTTTGTGACACAGGTGGCCGGCACGAGGAAGCCCGCCTTCGCCGCGACGGTTTGCTGGTATGGCTTGATCATGCACAACCTTGAACGACGGGAATTGACCACATCGTCAGCATAAAAACCCGTCAGGAGATTGTAAAATGCTCCCCATTCCTGCGACTCGTAGTGGGCGTGGGCGGATCTCTGCTGTCCCGATATAGCGATATCTGGAATCCACATCTTGAGCCGGTCCCACACCAAGACTGGCCCTGTGACCGGCTCTTGATTAATCCAAACCGAAAAAGCTCCTGCCTCATCGACCTCCACGCGCACCGGCGTTCTCGCAAGATAGTCGGCGACCACGCAGGCGACGAATCGGCTTTTAAGTTTTTCAATTACAGTCGAAACATGTGGATCTTTGGCTGTTCCAATCGCAATAATCAAGAGGAGACCACCGGCCGGGTCGGTTTCCAAGACATGACAAGAAGTACGACTCCCCTACACAGTGGCATTGGCTTCGGGTTGCCCTGCCTGACTGTAAGCAAGCAATAGGCTGACTCTGAAGTACGCCCCGCATACGCAAATTGAGCTTTATCGTAGCGCAAAAGGTTTAGCCGGACGAACCCTAGAAACTTAGCTTGTCAAAGGAACGCTTCACAAATTTCAGTTCCTTGCAAGGGTCGCGATAAACTTCGGATGAGATCAAGCCCCCCCATTCCCGAAGTTAGAGCCCACCCTCCCTGCCGGGGTACATTCGTCTTTTATCCAATTGCCTCCGTCCGAATTCTGAGTAACTTCCATCGTCCATATCCAGTCTTGTCCAGGTGGACAGGAAGGTGGCCAACCGCCCGCCACGAGATCAAATTCCTTTTCGCGGAGTTCCCGTATCTTGGGATATTCAATGTCGTGAAGGTCGAGGATAAACGGCTGTTCGTCGGTGTTTTTCATCGTTTCGTTCCAATAGCAGTATGCGATTTCAGGTCAGAGTTTCAAGCGTCCCCAAATTGAACACGGCCCTTATATCAGTACCCCTCAACCAATGTCAAGCTTTTTAGACGCCGTATGTTGGCTGCTTTTCCTCCTTGCTTACGCGCGCCGATCTGATAGAATGCTCGCCCCGCAGGGTGGCGGCATATGTCGCCGACGCGGGAATTTCCCCTTGGAGACCTGGTTCCATGAAGCCCGACATTCATCCGGAATATTCGCAGATCAAGGCGACCTGCAGTTGCGGCAACGTGATCGAAACCCGATCCACGTTGTGCAAGGACATCCTCATAGAAGTCTGTTCGAAATGCCACCCGTTCTACACCGGCAAGCAAAAGATTCTCGACTCCCGGGGCAGGGTGGACCGGTTCAAGCGGCGATTCGGCGACCGCCGGGTCTGAGGATTCAGAAAATCGTTTCGGTGCTGAGCGGCTGCTGTTCGTCGGCGGGCGTTTCCGTTCCGATTGCCTGACCGGCGCCGATTTCCGGCGCGTTTTCCGCCAGGAAGTACTCGAATACCGCATTCGGATCGCCGGGCATGGCCGGGGCGCCGCTGTCGCGGTCGACCAGGCGGTCGACGATCCCGTCTGGACGGCCCAACGTGACCTCCTCTTCGCCTTCCAGCGCCTGCTTCATGTAGTCGATCCAGATCGGCACCGCGACCGTTGCCCCCTGTTCTCTTTCGCCGAGAGGTTCCGGCTGGTCGAAGCCGACGAATACCGTGGTCGCCATGTTGCGGTTGAATCCCGAAAACCACAATTCCCGCGGGCCGTTGGTCGTGCCGGTCTTGCCCATGAGGTCCGACCGGCCGATCTCGCGTTGCACGCGGGCGCCGCTGCCGTCTTCGATCACCGACCGCAACATCGAGCCGAGAATGAAGGCGACGCGCTCGTCGATGACGCGCGAAGGCCCGGCTTCCGGGAATGAGGAGCCGGTTTCGGTCGCGCAGTCCTCGCAGGCCGGCGCCGACGCGGCGCGGTAAACGATCCCGCCGGCAATGTTGGAAATCCGCCGCACCAGCCAGGGATTCACTTCGAAACCGCCGTTGGCGATGGAAGCGTAGCCCGCGACGATTTCAAGCGGCGCGGTGTCCTGGCTGCCGAGCGCCACGGTGAGATCGTTGGCGGGAAAGTTCGGCGTCGGAAATCCGAATCGGCCGATGTAGGGCAGGACGGTGGCGGAGCCGAGCTGGTCGTACAGACGCACCGCGGGAACGTTGCGGGATTCCCGCAAGGCGTGACGCAAGGTAATCGGCCCGAGAAAATTGTTTTCGTAATTGCCGGGCCGGTAATCGCCGCGGGTGAAGGGCGCGTCGTTGATCGTGCTCGAAGGCGAGTAGCCGTTGGCCAGCGCCGCGGCGTACAGGAAGGGTTTGAAATTCGAACCGGGCGGCCGCGGAGTGGTCACGCGGTTCACCTGGCTGAGGCGAAAATCGTAACCGCCGACGAGAGCCAGTATGGACCCGTCGTCGGGCGAAACCGACACCAGCGCGCCCTGGATGTCCGGCACCTGTCCAAGTTGCCATTCCCCGTCCGACTCCCGCACCCGGACAAGGTCGCCGACCGCCACCACGTCGCCGGCGGCCTGGGGCGGCGGCCAAGCTTCATTGCGGTCGCGGAACCGGTAGGCCCAGCGGATGCCTTCCCAGGACACGGTGACGATCTCTCCCGATTGCATAAGGGCGGTAAAGGTCCGGGATTGCACCGACGTGACTATGGCGGGGCGCTGGTTGCCGTAGGTCGGAACGCCTTCGAGTTCCCGCAGCCATTGCCGCTCGGGCTCCAGCGGATCGGGCGGATAATTGGCTGCCGGCCCCCGATAACCGTGACGCCTGTCGTAATAGTTTTCCAGCCCGTTGACGAGCGCTTCGTTGGCCATCGATTGCTTGTCGCCGTCGATGCTGGTGATGACCTCGAAACCCTGGGTGTAGGCGTCTTCACCGTAACGTTCGTACAATTCCCGGCGCACCATTTCCGCGACATAGGGCGCCTGCGTCTCGATGTCGCGGCTGCGCCTGTCGGCGGTGACCGGCATGGCGTTGGCGGCGGCGAATTCCCGGTCGCCGATCATGCCTTCCCTGAGCATGTTGGCGAGCCGGGTTTCGCGGCGGACCAGGGCGCGTTCCGGGTTCGCCAGCGGGTTGCACGTCGAGGGGCAAGGCAGCAGGGAAATCATCATCGCCGATTCAGCCAGGGTCAATTCGCCGACTTCCTTGCCGTAGTAAATCGAAGCCGCGGCGCCGATGCCGTCGGCGCCCGAACCGAAATAGATCGTGTTCAGATACAGCGTGAGGATTTCCTCCCTGGTCAATTCCCGCTGAATCTGCAGCGCGAACGGAATCTCCTTGAACTTGCGCATGTAGACGTTGTCGCTGTCGAAGGAAAGGTTGTTCGCCAGTTGCATCGTGATGGTGCTGCCGCCGCCGAGCCGGTTGCCGGTAACGAAGCCGTAAAAGCCGCGCAAAAGACTGTGGATATCGACGCCGGGGTGGGAGTGGAAGCGCACGTCCTCGGTGGCTATCAGCGCGTCGATCAGCACCTTGGGGATATCTTCGTAATCCACCGGGTCGCGGCGGTTGCCGATTTCGTCGATCAGGCGCAGGTCGGAGGTATAGATGCGCAAGGGGGTTTCCAGTCGCACATCGCGATAGGTTTCCGCGGCAGGGAGCAAGGGCGCCAGGTACAGGTAAGCCGCGGCGGCGATCATGCAGGCGCCCGCCAGACAGGCGAGCGAAAACAGGCCACCCCACTTCACATACGGTTTGAGTCTGGCGTCCACGCGATATCCCGTGCCGCTCCGGCGAATCGGCACAACTAGCGAAGATTATACATCCCGAGGGAACGAAAAAATTTTTTTGCGCCGGAAATTGGGCTAAATCGACGATTCGGCACTACACCTTTTGGCGAGAAGCCGATCGAGGATGCGTCGATGATTGCGCGAATGCGTGGAATTTTGGCGGGAGCGCCGCTTTGGGGCGGCGGGGGACCGCTTGGGGTCGATATCGGGTGCAGGGCGGTGAAATTGCTGCGTTGGTCCCGGAAGCCCGGGCGGACGCCCGAATACGCGATCAGGTCGCTGCCCGCGGGTGCGGTCGAGGAGCGGAACGTTCGCGATGCGGAAGCGGTGGGTCGCTGCATCGCCGAAGCGGCTGGAACGCTGCGGTCGTCGGG
>JANQSV010000266.1 GCA_028279115.1 Pseudomonadales bacterium | reverse complement strand
CCGAGGGCAAAGTGCCATTCCAGCCGGATTCGAGCGCTGCCCTGATGCGTTGCGGGGTTGCGGACGATGTCCGCATCTGTTCGCCGAGCCAGCGCCCGTAGGCAAGCGCTTCGGGCGCTGGCTCGGCGAACAGATGCGGACATCGTCCGCAACCCCGCAACGCATCAGGGCAGCGCTCGAATCCGGCTGGAATGTCACTTTGCCCTCGGAAGCGCAATGGGAGAAAGCCGCGCGGGGAATCGACGGCCGCATCTTTCCCTGGGGTTCGGAGCCCGGCGCCGGCAACGCCAATTTCGGCGGCGGCGACGGTTTGCGCGAGGTCGCCGCGGGCGCCTGCCCGCAATGCAGTTACGAGCTTGCGGACATGGCCGGCAATGTCTGGGAGATGACGCGCAGCCCCCTGCAAAGCTATCCATTCGACCCCGCCGCCAACGAACCGGCCCTGGACGGCGACGCCCTGTTCGTCATGCGCGGCGGCTCGTTCGCCGATGCCGCCAACAACGTGCGCGCCGCCGTGCGCGGCGCGGTGGACCCGGGCGCGCGTAATCCCGCCATCGGTTTCCGGCTGGTGATTTCCCCGCCCTGAACGGCGATGGCTACTCGACGGGCCAACTGACCGTGATCGGCTCGCTGCCGTAGTAGTACACCCCCGGCCGCTCTTTCAGGGAGTAAGCCAGATAGAAGGAGACCGTCTGCCCCGTCAACTGATAAACCGAACCGATCAATGGCCCAACAGAAGGCTCGCGACCGAAATGCCGCGTTCCCATGATGACCAGATCCTGGGCGTACAAGTCGTTCTTCAGTTCTCCCGCCGACGGGATTTTTGCCACATCTTCCAGTGGATGAAAGTTGCCGTCGGTGTGACGCGCGAACAACACGCCATCCTCGGTCGAGGCGACCACATGCAGATTGCCCGGAAGATGACCGTGGGCGCGGTCCCTGACCACGGTTCCATAGATCGTGATCCGGTCGGACGGCTTGAACTGCCCGCGGAAGGTCCAGCCGTTGTCGTCGGTGGCGCCGCCGACAAATTCCGCGTCGGTCGGCAGGCCATTGGTGGCGAGCCCTTCGCCGAGCAGGATGGGACAATCTTCGGGCGCGCCATAACGCATCGCCAGCGCGCAGCGGTCGTCGATGGAAAGCACCGGGTCGCGGCGACCCTGGAACAAACGCGCCACCATGATCGACGAGCGCACCGCGCTATGCCCGAAACCGAGGGTGTGGCCGATCTCGTGCACCGCGACATGATGAAAATAATGGTCGAGGGACTCGAATTGCCGCTTGCGATTCTCGTTGAATATGATGTCGCTTTCGAGAATCGCGAAGGGATTCCACGATGTCTGCGTTACGGCGTCCGCGATCGGCGAATCGCTGAAATAGCTGTCGTCGCCGCAGAAACTTTCGGAAAATGAAACCGTGTTCACTCCGTTCTGCGTACTGCCATTGCCGTTGGCGCTGCAGACTTCGCGCTCTTCATCGATCGCCGAAAGACTGATATTGCCGGAGGCGTCCATCCAGTCCGTCAGCGAGCGGACAAAGCCCGCGAAGAAGCTGAGGCCATCGGGCTGCGTCCCCGGCAAATACGCGTAATAGGTATGACTGTTGTTGCGCAGCGGCGCGGGAAAGCTCAACTCGAACGCCTGCGCCGGGCCGCGCGCGAAGCAGCAGGCGAGCAGCAGCGCCGGCAACTTCCCTGGAAAGTTCATAAGCTGACACCATACCCGATTTCTTCGTTCCCGCAATGATAGGCAAGGACAGGCGAGCGCTCAAGGATACGACCGCTTCACGGGAACCCCGGCTTTCGACGACTTCACGAACAGGCAATCCGACGGGTCGGTCAACATTGGCCGCACACAGTTTCCCGCGAGGGATCGATAGCGGCAGATGGGCCTATCCCGGCCGCCTTCCGGCATGATCGGGTCGTCGTCCTGGCTCCGATCGTACCGGATTCGTTCGCCGGCGCCGTCCGGCGGGGCGACGGACGCGGAGGCGCTCGACCCGGCCGCCAGTAAAATTACAAATCCGCTCATTTGCAAAAAGGTCTTCATGACTTGGTCTCCAAGGTTTTGTTTCGATGTGGAAACTGTATAGTCCAGTTTCCGCGAAAACCCCGAATTCCGGCAAAATCAATCCCGGGCTGCCGCGCCGCGACCGCAATGGTGGTAAATTGCGGACATTCCGCAAGGAAATATCGACGGAACCGGTCTAATGAAATCAAACGTTTGGTTGTGGGCGCCGGTTGCGGCTTCCCCGGCGTTGGCGGCGGTGATTCTGTTCATGCCGCCGCCGATATCGGACAAGCTGGAATTTTCAGATGACGCGGAAACCCTGGCTCGAGGGGAATATCTGGTGACCGCCGGGGGCTGCGTCAGTTGCCATCGCGGCGTCGGCAACGAAGAGGCGTTCAGCGGCGGCCTCGGGCTGGAGTCCGATTTCGGCGTCTTTCATGTGCCGAACATCACGCCCGATGCCGAGACCGGCATCGGCGGCTGGAGCGCCGGGGAGTTCGCGCGCGCCATGAGACATGGCCGAAGCCCGTCGGGCGGGTTCTATTTCCCGTCGTTTCCATACCGGTCCTACGCCGGCCTGACGGACGAGGACGTGGTGGCGATGGGATCCTGGCTGATGACGCTGGAGCCGGTGCGTTTCGAAGCGCCGGCGCACGAAGCGCCCTGGTGGCTGATTCGCCCGGCGATAGCCGGCTGGAATCTGCTGGCGGGCTTTTATCAGCCACCGGCGGAAGAATTCGGGGACGAACTGGTGGAGCGCGGCGCCTATCTGGCGCGCAATCTCGGCCATTGCGGCGAATGCCATACGCCGCGCAACAGTCTGGGAATTCCCGTCGGCAACCGCGAATTCGCCGGCGCCGAACTCGGCGGGGACACGGTGGAAGCGATCGACGCCGCGGCGCTCGGGGAATGGACTTTCGACAATTTCGACCTGTTCCTGCTGATCGGCCTCAAGCCCGACGGCGAATTCGTCGGCGGCGACATGAACGAGGTCATCGAATACAACACCAGCCGACTCAGCGACGGGGACCGCGACGCTCTGGCGGCGTTCTTCACCCGCCACCGACGGGAAGACTGATTTTTTTGCGCGAAATTTAGCGGGAACCGCCACGGGCGACTAGGCTTTTACGGAAACCGGCGGCCAGGGGACCGCAGCCACAGGGAGGAAAAAATGCCGACCGACACAGTTCTGCTGCAAACCATAGTCGCCACCTGCTTCGCCGCTTCGCTGATCCCGAAAGCCATGTGGCGCCGCCGCACCGGCGAATACGTCGGTTTCCAGAGCAACCTGGTGCTGCTCTATTTCGTGTTCCTGACGAGTTTCGTCGGCGGCGGGGTCGCCGCCAATTACGACGCCTGGGAAACCATCCTCAGAACCACGCTGATGGTGGCTGCCACCTTTCTGATCGGCTGGCTCGTCACCTTCATCGCCTATTGGCGGCGCTACCGGACGCGCCCCCGCAAAGGCGCCCCGCCGGCCCGTTCCTGAGCGCGGAGGAATTTTCCGCCGAAATTACGCACTCCCGTCGCATCGCGCCTATGTTTACTCCGCAAGATTCATTTCAACTTCACAGGAGATAGACATGAGAGAACTGAGCGAGAAAGAAATGGGCGCGATTGCGGGCGGATATTTGCCGAGCCTGCCGCCGAGAGAGTTTGTCTGGGTTCCGCCGCCCCGGCCCGCCTGGGTGATAGAACGGCATTTTCAGCAGAAACCGTCCAAACCACTGGCGACGACCTTCGGGGGGCCGACGCTGATCTTGCCTGGCGACCCGCCGGGGGAGTATTTCTGACGGCGGGAGCGGCTTGCCTCGCCCGCGGCGGGAAGAGGCGGGCGCGTTGTTGCCGCAAAACCTGAGTGCGGCTTTGCGCCGGCGCGAGCCGGCGCGTTTTTTTCGTCAGTCGTCGTCGGCGCGATAGCTTTCGTGGCAGTTGCCGCAAGCGCCGCCGAGGGCGCGCACCGCGCCCAGGGTGGCAGCCATGTCGCCGCCGGCGGCCGCGGCGGAAAACTCGTTGGCCGCGGCGATGAGGGCCTGGGCTTTGACCTCGATATCGTCCAGGTTGTCCCAGATCAGGTCGAGCGCCGCGGTTTCGATATCGTGGCCGCGCGTGTCCATGGCGCCGAGCACTTCGGAGATCATCGGCGCGATGGCGGCGATGCGGCGGCCATTGCGCTCGGCCAGTTCGGCATCGAACGGCGCGCCCTGGGTCATGTCGAGAATGGGACCGATGTTGAAGCGGAGCATTTTGAACACGGCCTGCCGATCGGCCACCGCCGCCGCGGCTTGTTGTTCAGGCGTGAGCTCGTCCTGCGCCGCCGCCGCGTGGAACATGCCCGCAACGATAAAACTCGCCAGCACTGACAGAAACTTTTTCATTCTCGACAATCTCCCGTTCATGGATGGTTGCAACCACCTGACCTATGACGCCGAAGCGGATGCGAAGAATATATAGCAAACACCGCGCCAATGTAACCGGCTGTGCCTTGACACGCGACGAGATCCTGCGACTGCGCGCAGGATGACAGAATGTCCGGTCAGGCGGCGACTTCCTTCCAGACGAACATGCGCGTGGCGAGCGCGAAGCCGATCACGAACCAGACCGCCATGCCGATCAGGCTCGGCGCGACCTGCGCCAGCGTCTCCCCGGCCACGGCGATGTCGCGCAAGCCGGCAACGACGAAAGTCAGCGGCAGCACCTGGGCCAGCGGCTGTATGAAACCGGGCATCGCGTCGATGGGATAGAACACGCCCGAAAGCACGATCTGGGGAAAGATGACGATGTTGCCGATGGCCATGATGGCCTGCTGGGTCCTGGCCATGCTGCCGATGCAGAAGCCGATGTTGAGAAACACGAGACTGGCGATGACCGCCACGAGATAGAACTCGGCGAAGTTGCCGACGATATTGACGTTGAGCACGAACAGCGCGAAGGCGAGCAGCACGGTCAACTGGATCAACACGATGCCGAGCCTGGCCACGACGATGGCGGCGACGAAGTCCCGCGGCATGATCGGCGTGACGAACAGCCGTTTCAGGATGCCCTTGCGCCTGAATTCGACCACGTTATAGCCGGACCCCGCGACGCTCAATTGCATCAGCATCATGCCGAGCAGGCCGGGCAGCAGGAAGTCCAGATAGTTTTGGGACAGCGCCTGCACGTTCTCGACCTCGATCGAGAACATCGCTTCCTCGCCGCGAAAATCGCGCTCGATGGCCATCAGTTTCTGTTCGAGCATCGGCTCGACGAGAGGCATTTGATTGAATTGCGAGGTATCCGCAAGCAGGCGCAGGCCCGCGGGCGCCCCGCTTGCGGTCGCCGATTCGCTGAAGTCCGGCGGCACCACGAGCACGAGCATCTGTTCGCCGGTGATCAATTGCTCGCGCAACTCGTCCTCGGCGCCGGTGATCACGGTGAAGGCGAAGTCTTCCCGCAACATTTCGACGAGCCGGGCGGCCGCGGCGCTGTCCGACTGGTTCGCCACGCCGAGCGGAATCGGTTCGACGCCGCCTCCGCGCAGAAAAGCGAAAATGCTCATGAAGACCACGGGGAAAAACAGGCTGAAGAAGATCGACTGCCGGTCGCGCAGGAAGATCTTCATGAAATCCTTCGCCAGGTGCCTTTGCAATTTGCTCAACATGATCGGTTCCGGGTCAGTCCCGCAAGGCGTGGCCGGTCAGGGCCAGAAAGACGTCTTCGATATTGCCGTGCAAGGGCGCTGCGGGCGGGTCGGGGGCGTGTTTCAGGATCAGGCTCTCGGGCGTGTCCTCGGCGACGAGCCGGCCATGGTCCATGATGGCGATGCGGCCGCATAGAAACTCGGCCTCTTCCATGTTGTGCGTGGTCAGCACGATGGTCATGCCGGCGTCGTTGAGCTCGGTCGCCAGGTCCCACAAGCGGCGCTTGGCCTGGGGGTCGAGGCCGGTCGTCGGCTCGTCGAGAAAGAGGATCTTGGGCGTGTTGACCAGGGCGCAGGCGATGGAAAAGCGCTGTTTCTGGCCGCCGGAAAGATTCGCCGGCCGCGCCTTGGCTTTCTCGGTCAGGTGAACCTTGGCGAGCAATTCCATGGCGTCGATGTCGCGCCGGTACAGCGCGCCGAACAGGTCGAGCAATTCGATCAGGTTCAACTTGTCGAAATACTCGCTTTCCTGCAATTGCACGCCGATGACCTTCTTGACGCTGTACGGGTCCTTCGCGACATCGATGCCGTCGACGAAAGCCGAGCCGCCGTCGATGTCGTTGAGTCCTTCGAGCATTTCCAGGGTGGTGGTCTTGCCGGCGCCGTTGGGGCCGAGAATGCCGTAGACCTCGCGCTCGAAAATCTCGAAGCTGACGCCGTCTACCGCGGCGAAGGTGCGCGACTTGTCCTCCGGCAGCGGGTAGCGCTTGACCAGATCGATGGCCCTGATGATTGGCGTCATTGCCGTTGCCTCCATAGCCCGTGCAGTCATTCCGCGCGAAGTGATTCGGGGCATCCATGCCCCTCACCCGTCGAGCGGTGCTTCGCACCGTCCAAAATGGCAATCCTGCCATTTTGTCGCGGAATCTCTTGCATCAACGCTCTCCCGCGTAGCCCGGTCCATGCAGGATCCGTCCGGGGCGGTTGCCGGTATGAACGCCGTCCTCCACCACGATTTCGCCGTTGACGAGCACAAACTTCATGCCCACGGCGTACTGATGCGGGTCTTCGAAGGTGGCGAGGTCGATGATTTCGTCGGCGTCGAACACCGCGATGTCGGCGAAAAAGCCTTCGGCCAGCAGGCCGCGGTCGTGAATCGACAGGCGCTGGGCGGTGATGCTCGTCATCTTGCGGATGGCTTCCTCGAGCGTGATCACGCCGCGCTCGCGCACATAATGCCCGAGCACCCTGGCGAAGGCGCCGTATTGCCGCGGATGCGGCGCGCCTGCGCCGAAGATGCCGAGGGGGCCGTCGGAGCCGATGGCGGTGGCGGGGTGACGCATGATGCGGTCCACGTCATCGGCGCCGATGGCGTGATAGACCGCGGTGGCGCCGCCGTTGCGCAGGATGTCGAAAACGACGTCGGCCGCGTTCTCCGGCGTCGGATCCATGCCCGCCTCGACGGTCAACTGGGCGAGATTCTTGCCGGCCATGGCAGGATCCCAGCTATTGCGCGAGATGAAGACGTTGGCCGGGTCGCCGCCGCCGCGGTCGAAGAGGATGCGCTCGACGACCCCGTTCTTGATCGTCTGCCGCGTTTCGTCGCTGTTGAGCCGCGCGATCAGCGCGTCGTTGCCGCCTGCCTGGGCCCATTGCGGAATCAACGCGTTGATGCCGGTTTGCGAGGCGGTGTAAGGATACTGGTCGATCGTGACGTCGATGCCCCGGGCCCGGGCCTCGTCCACCAGCCGCAGACTGTCCACCGACGCGCCCCAGTTGGCCGCGCCGATTATCTTGTGGTGGGTGATCTGCACCGGAATGCCGGCCTCCTCGCCGATGCGGATCGTTTCGTTGATCGAATCGATCGTTTGCGAGGCCTCCTCGCGCATGTGCGAGATGTAGATGCCCTGGTAATCCGCCGCCACGCGCGAAAGTTCGATCACCTCTTCGGTGGAAGTGAAACTGCCGGGCACATAGAACAGGCCGGTGGAAATGCCGAGTGCGCCTTCTTCCATGGCCTGGGCCACCATTTCCTTCATGCGCTCCAGTTCGGGCGCGGTGGCGTCGCGGTCCTCGGCGCCGATGACGATCGAGCGGATCGTGCCCTGGCCGACGAACACCGCCCAGTTCGTGCTGATTCCCAGTTCCTCGATCTCGCCGTAATGCTCGGCGATGGGCCAGGGCGAGGTGCCGTCGTTGCCCTCGGTCAAGGTGGTCACGCCTTGCAGCAGGGCGCTGTCGGCGGTGGGCACGTCGAAGATGCCGCGAATGGCGTGAGTGTGCGGATCGATGAAGCCGGGGGCGACGACGAGCCCGGAGGCGTCGATTACCGTCGCGGCGGCAGCTCGGGAGAGATCGCCGATGGCGGCGATGCGGTCGCCGCGAATGCCGACGTCGGCTTCGAACCAGGGGTTGCCGCTGCCGTTGACGATGCGCCCGCCGCTAATGAGGACGTCATAGTCCTGGGCGGCTGCGCCGCTCGCGGCAAACAGCGCGACCGGCAAGGCGAATGCGGCCAGCCGATTGACCAAATCGAAGGCTTTAACGATAGGCGTCATTGTCGTTTCCCCCACCAATTTTTCGCCGAATCCTTTTGTGGATTCTGCAAGGTTGCGCATGCCGTCCCTGGCGCGAATTTGCGGCTTCGACCACCCCCAGTCTCGCCATCCATGGCGAGCCGTTCGTCCAGCCGCCAAGCTCAGCTTGGCGTCGTTCAGACTGCGCGCGAAGCTGCGCTTCGCAAACGCTTGTCTTCACCCCTCAAAGAGCGTTGCTCTTTGTCGGCTGCGCCGACTGGGCCTCACCCTACCAGATGGTCACGCGGTCTTCCGGCGGCAGGTACAGGTCGTCCTCCGGCCGCACGTCGAAAGCTTCGTACCAGGCGTCGAAATTGCGCACCACACCGTTGACGCGGAACTCCGACGGCGAATGCGGGTCCGAGCTCAGCCGCTGGATCAGAACATCCTCGCGATACTTGCGCTGCCAGACCTGGGCCCAGGCGAGAAAGAAGCGCTGGTCGCCGGTGAGGCCGTCGATCACCGGCGCCTCCCCGCCGCCGAGCGACATGCGATACGCGCGATAAGCCAGCGACACGCCGCCGACATCGCCGATGTTCTCGCCGAGAGTGAATCTGCCGTCGACGAAATAACCCGGCACCGGCTCGAATTCGGCGTATTGATCGGCAAGCACCGTGGCCTGGTCTTCGAAGTTGGCGCGGTCTTCTTCGGTCCACCAGTTGCGCTGGACGCCGGCCCAGTCGGATTTCGAGCCCTGATCGTCGAAACCGTGGCCCATTTCATGGCCGATCACCGCGCCGATGCCGCCGTAGTTCACCGCCGGGTCGGCGGCCGGGTCGAAGAAAGGCGGCTGCAGGATGCCGGCGGGGAAGACGATTTCGTTGAACGAAGGATTGTAATATGCGTTCACCGTCTGCGGCGTCATGCCCCATTCCTCGCGGTCGGTCGGCTGGCCGATGCGCTCGATTTCCTCCCGGTAGCGGAATTCGCGCACATTGCGCGCATTGTCGAACAGCGAGTCGCGCGTGATCTCGATCGCGGAAAGGTCTTCCCAGACATCGGGATAGGCGATCTTGGGCCGGAAAGCCTCCAACTTGCGATAGGCTTCCTCTTTGGTCAGCGGACCCATCCAGTCGTTCCGCTCGATGCTCTGGCGCAAGGCGGCGCGCAGGTTCTCGATCAAATCCCGCATCTGCAACTTGGCCGACTCGGGAAAGTGCCGTTGCACATAAACCTGGCCGACAGCCTCGCCGAGGCCGCCCCGCGAGCCGACCCGGGCGACGCCGCGCTCCCAGCGCTCGCGCTGCTCGGGCACGCCGCGCAGCACGGTCGAATAGAAGTAAAAAGCCTCCCGATCAATCTCCTCGGACAGCACGCCGGCGCTGTCGGCGATCAGCCGATAGCTCATATAGCCCTTCCAGTCTTCGAGCGGAAGCTCGTTCACCAGGGCGATGACCGGGGCCATGGTGCTTGGAAAGTTCACATTCAGGTCTTCGAGTCCGCCGATGCCGGCGGCCGCGAAATACGCCTCCCAGTCGAAGCCCGGATATGCGGCGACGAACTCGTCCCAGGTCATCGGGTTGTGGGTCAGGTCGCGGTTGCGGCGCTGGGCCCGCGGCCACAGGTGTTCGGCGACCGCGGTTTCCAGCGCGAGGATGGCGTCGGCCTGCGCGGTGGAGTCGGGGATATCGGCGAAGTCGAGAATGCGCGCGACGTGGGCGGTGAATTCCTCGCGCACGCGCCGATATTCCTCGGTGTCGACAAGGTAGTAGTCGCGGTCCGGCAGGCTCAGCGGCATCACGGTCAATACGAGTTGATGCCGGTCCGGGTCGCCGCGGTCGGCGCCGATGAAGAAGACGAAGGGGCTCGCGGTGTTTGCAAGCTGGGAGCGGCCGAAAGCGTCGATGAGTCGCTCCCTGTCGGCAATCGAATCGACCTCGGCGAGGGACGGCAGCAGAGGGTCGATGCCGAGCTCGTTCAGCTTGCCGGTGTTCATGTAGCTCTGGAAATAATCGTTGATCTTCTGCTCGATCGAACCTTGGGGGGGTTCCATGTCCGCCAGATCTTCGATGATTGCGCGCACGCGTTCGTCGGAACGGTCGGCAAGCACCGAGAACGAACCATAGTCGCCGCGGTCGGCCGGCAATTCGAAACTGTCGAGCCAGTGTCCGTTGGCGAAGCGGAAGAAATCGTCGCCGGGGCGCACCGAGGAATCCTGGCTGCTCAGGTCGATGCCGAAAGCGCCGAGTTCGGGCGCGGGACCGGCGGCAATCTCCGCGGGCGCGTTTTCAGGCGCCGGAGCGGCGGCGCCCGCCGCCGGCGCGGTCTCTTCCCCGCCGCAGGCGGCCAATAGCAATGACAGGAAAAGCAGCCGCGGCAAACCGCCGCGCAAGTCGGTCGTGGTCGGGGAAGTCATAATGATGCCCTGAAAGAAAATCCAGGCGGCAGTATACCGAATTACAGGAGCGCCCGGTCGGAAAAGTACAGGCGCGGGTTTTGGGGGTGGAGTCGGAGTGGGTGTCCCATCAAGCACCTAACCTTGCAAAATTGAAGATGGGCTGCAAGAATGCAAGGATGATTGAGAGGATGATTGAGCGAGAAGCCTTTGACGTACTGCAATCTCGACTGCATCAGTTTGACAGTGTGGCGCTGCTTGGCCCACGTCAGGTCGGGAAAACGACACTTGCGCATCGGATTGCCGGCCAATGGAGCAGCGGCGCCCGTTATCTGGATCTGGAGAATCCGGCTGACCGCCGTCTGCTCGATGACCCGAACGCCTACTTTTCCCGATACTCCAATTCCCTGATCGTTCTCGACGAAGTCCACCGCCTGCCCGAAATTTTTCAGGTGCTGCGCGGCCAAATCGATCAACGCCGCCGCAAGGGCAGTACCGGCGGCAAGTTCCTGGTTCTCGGCTCCGCCTCGATGGACCTGCTTCGTCAGTCTTCGGAAAGCCTGGCCGGCAGAATCAGCTATCTTGAATTGACGCCGCTTTCGCCAAGCGAGATCTGCGCGGCGGCAGGCGCCGCGAGCGGAGACCATACCTCTGATCTCGACCGGCTTTGGTTGCGGGGCGGATTCCCACCCAGCTTTGTTCGCGCCGACGATTCAGCAAGCTTGCAATGGCGGCTGGATTTTATCCGCACCTATCTCGAGCGGGACCTGCCTCAATTCGGTTTGCGGATTGCCACCGACAGATTTGACCGTTTCTGGCGCATGATCGCCAACGATCAAGGTGAGTTGTTCAACGCCCAGCGCTATTCCAGGTCTCTGGACGCCAGCGGGCACACGGTTGCCCACTATCTCGATATCCTGCAAAAATTGCTCATGATTCGCGTGTTGAAGCCATGGTATGCAAATACTGGCAAGCGGCTCGTGAAGTCCCCCCGGCCCTACCTGCGCGACAGCGGAATTCTCCACGCGCTGCTCAATCTGCGAAGTCTCGACGATTTGCTGTCGCATTCCGTGGCTGGAAAGAGTTGGGAGGGATTTGCCATTGAAAATCTCGTCAGGGCGGCCGGCGACCGGTCGACGCCTTACTTCTTTCGTACCGGAGCGGGCGCCGAGGCCGACCTGGTATTGGAATTCGCACCCGGCAATTGCTGGGCGATCGAAGTCAAAATGTCGAGTGCGCCGTCGGTCGACCGGGGATTCCACGCTGCCGCGGACGACATTGGCGCAGTGCGCAAACTCCTTGTTCACCGCGGCGAAGAATCGTTTCCGATGCGTCATGGCATCGAAGCGATGCCTTTGCCCGCGGCGATGAATGAAGTAAGAAAGGCAAGCGAGTAGCTTTGCATTCCCCAACCAGAACCCCCGACCGGGGCCGGGGGTTCTGGTTGGGGACGGCGCCGCCGGAGGAATTCTCTCAGCGAGTTGACGGTATTGTCGGCGGGGGTGGAATCGGAGTGGGTGTCCCATCAAGAATCTCCATCAAGAATCAGAATCAGAATCAGTTCCGCGCATATTGATGCTTCAAGCATCAATATGCTAGCATCATTATGTTGTGATGATGAGCGCGCGGGAGAAAACCGATGAGAACCACCGTCACGCTGGAAGACGATGTCGTTGCGAAGCTGAAAGACCGCATGGCCCGGTCGGGAGCGAGCTTCAAGGAGGCGCTCAACGACAACCTGCGGCGCGGTCTTGAACAGCCGACGGAAGATGAGCTTGCCAGGCCGTTTCGCGTTCGACCCCGGCCCATGGGACTTCGCCCCGGAATCGAACTCGACAACATCGGCGGACTGCTTGATCTGCTTGACGGGCCGGTGCGGCCCCGATGATTCTCGTGGACGCCAACGTGTTGTTGTACGCGTACAATCAGGATAGTCCACACCACGCGGTTGCCCGGGCCTGGCTGGAAAGCGAGATTTCTTCAGGCAGGCCCGTGCGGCTGGCGCTGGTCACCCTGCTCGCTTTCGTGCGCATCGGCTCGGACAACCGCGTTTTTTCCGAGCCGCTTTCCCCCGCGGAAGCTTGCGGCATCGTACAGTCCTGGCTCGAAGCGCCAAACGTTCAGATGCTGGCGCCTGGACCTCGAACCTGGACGCATTTGGCGGAACTCTGCGATCAGGGGCAGGCCAGAGCGGCGCTGGTCATGGACGCGCATCTGGCGGCGCTGGCATTGGAGCACGGCGCCGCGATCGCGAGCACCGACCGCGATTTCGACCGGTTCGACGGCATCAAGACGATCAATCCGCTGCTTGATCGAGGGAAAATCTGAAATCGGAACGGGAAGCCGCGCGCCGCGGTTACCGGGGCGGCGGGTTGAGATCGGCGTAAAGTACTCGCTCGACGCTGGTCAATCTGGTTTCCACCCGCGCCAACCGCTCGTTCGTGTTGGACAACTCCGCGCGGATGGATTGATCGCCTTCGGCCATCTCGGCGCGAATCGCCTGAAATCCGGCGTTCAGCTCGGCGCGGATCGCCTGATCGCCCGCGATCATCTCGGCCCGCACGGCTTTGAAGCCTTCCGTCATATCGGTTCTGAGGTTCCGGATTTCATCGTCCAGGCCCAGGATTTTGCTTTCCAAGCCCAGGATTCTGCTTTCCAGGCTCTCGATTCTGCCCTCCAGGCTCTGGATTCTGCCTTCCAGGCTCTCGATTCTGCCCTCCAGGCTCTGGATTTTGCCGTCCAGCAGCCAAATCTGGCCATTCATGGACAGCACCGCCAACACCAGCACGGTGGTGAGCGCGTTTTGCTTGAGGAACGTGAATGTGGTTTCCATCGGGTGTCTCCTTGAGTTTGGAATTTCCACAACACAATTTAGGCACGGCTTGCCGGGTATGCCAAGAAAATGGGGAAAATAGTCGGAAAGCGGGAGATCGGCTCCCGAAAAGCAAAACCCCCGGCCGAAGCCGGGGGTTTTGGTTGGGGCGGCGGAGCCGCCGGGTTGATGGGGTTGGGCTATACGGTGAAGTTGGTACCTGTGTCAACCAAGTCCACGGTGCCCGTAAGCGCGATCACCATATCCACGTCCGCATCGAAATTGCCGTTGTTATTGACATCGATGAGAACCCAGGTGCGTTCGAGTTGAATCGAATCGAGGGTCCCGTCGCCATCGGCATCGAAATCCACGCTACCGGCAGCAAGTTCCGCCGCGGTGGCCGCTCTGTAGTAGCTCTCGGTAACGGTTGTGATGGCGTGCTGCGTGGTGACCGCGGACAATCCGGGACCAGCGGTGGACGTGAACACGCCCTTGCCGTCGCCCAACCAGGCTCCCAGCGAATCGGCGGTGTTGGCGGTGCCGGCATCCCTGCTATTGATCAAGTCGGCGGCGTCGGCGCCGGCGTCGGTGGTCACTTCCCTGATATTCGACCCGCGGTGCAATCCGTTGAACACGGTTTCGCCCAAGGAGATGGTGTTGGTGCCGCCACCCCAGTTATTGATGGTGTCGAAACCGCCAAGCCGGGACTCGGAAGCCGAACCGTACTTGAATACGTTGGTTCCGCCACCGCCGTCCAGCATGTCGCCGCCGGCGCCGCCCGTGATGGTGTCGTCTCCGTCCCCGCCGATCAGCGTATCGACGCCGCCGTTGCCCATCAGCTTGTCGGCTCCGGTGCTGCCGGTGAACATGTCCCCGCCGCTGCCGCCCGACATTTCCAGCGCTTGGCTCAGGTCGGATCCATTGAAGGTCACGCCGCCGCTGTTGGCTTCGGCGTCGATCAGTTCAAGGTTCGCAAACTGTGAGTTCACTGTGCCGGTAGCTCCTGCAAGAAGGTTGATCTCCGCTTTCGCGCTGCCCGAAACAGTGATCACGTCAACGTCGGAAACAACACCGCTATCAGGCGCGCCCTTCAAGCTCAGCACGTTCGCACCCTTCGAATTGCCGTTGGAAGCGATGTTGAGCACTTCGATATCCTGATCGGTGACGAGCGTCAGATCGGCCACGCCGTTTCCGGCGGCCGTGCCGTTGGCGGTCAGGGAAACGTCGAGCACCCCGCTGTGCCTGGGGTCGCCGGGGTTTCTGTCCACCAGGGAATGCACGATCTCGGTCTCGGTGCCCGTGCCCGCCTTGCCGACGACGCCGATGCCCATGCCGTCGGCCATGTTGTTCAGCGTCACCGCGCCGGTGGTGCCGGAGGTGACGATCACGGAATCCACCCCGAGCAGCTTGACATCCTGGACAGCGGCAACGCTGCCGCCGACGTCGAGTATCTCGAAGTTCGAGAAGATCGAGGCCATGTCTTCGCCGGTGCCGTGGGTGGCGCCCGCCGCGGTCAATTTCAGCGTGTCCAAGCCGGCGCCGCCGTCGATGCGGCTCTTGCTGTTGCCGCCGGCCGACGTGAAGACGTCGTTGCCTGCGCCGAGATTCGCCGCAAGGCCCGCGGCCGCGAAATCGGACGACACTCCGATGATGTCGGACCCGGACCCGCCACTGTAGGACGTCAAGCCCTTGCCGAGCTTGGAGATCACCACGTCGCCGCTCGCGCCGCCGGCGTCGATCGACGCCAGCTTGGACAGCCCGGACGCGTCCGCCATGGTGAACTTGCCGCCGCCGGCCAGCGTGAGCGACGCCAGCGTGGTCGAAGCCGTCGTGTTGTCGAACCGGTTGACGTCCAGCGTCAAATCGCCGGCGCCGGCGACGCTGACCGACTTCACCTCGTTCGAGGCCAGATAGAATTTCGAATCGCCCGCAACCATGATGTCGATGTTCTCGGCCGAACCCTTGCCGGTGACGCAAAGCTTGCCCACCGGGTTGGTCGCCGTGCCGCCGTACTTGTCGACCGTGACCGTCAGGTCTTCCGGATTGGCGGACTGGTTGATCACCGCCACGATGGCGTCGTTGTTGCTCAAGCTGACGTGCTGGATCGCGTCGGAGTTGATATGCACCGAAGGCATGTCCGCGCCGCCCGCGACGTACCCCTGCGCCATCGTCTTGTCGGTGGTTACGACCACCTGTCCGGCATCCAGGCCGGTGCCGTCGGCGGCGCCGTTAATGTCCTGAACCGCGGCCACGTAATACGTGTTCGCGGTTGCATTCGCATCATTGACGGGCATAAACGTGCCGCCTACGTTCGTGCCGTATTGCGTCACGGTTGCCGAAGGCGAAAGATTGTCGTTACCTGCGGCAATGGCCTGCGCCATCACGGCGACATTGTCGCCGCGCGCGTTGTCCGCGCCCAGATCGCGCTGCACGCCGTCGATCGACACGCTGGTGACCGTCTGCGACTGACCGCCCGCGCCGTTGAGATTAACGTCAACGCTCTCGCCGCCCTTGGTCATGACCGAAGTGGTGTGCGCGCCGGAACCGACCGCGATGGCCGAAGTCTCGCCGGCCATTACGCTCACCTCGCCCATCGCGCCGACAATGGTGACGTCGCCGCCGAAGGTGCGCGCGGTGGATACCGAGGCGCCGGCAACGGTCACTCTGACGTCGCTGTCGGCGCCGAA
>JANQSV010000029.1 GCA_028279115.1 Pseudomonadales bacterium | reverse complement strand
CGGAATGTATCCCGACTGGGAAACCGCCATGGAAGCGCGGGCGCAATGGGCCGAGAAGCTCGACGATCTGGAGCCGTGGATTCGGCGTATCAGCAACGTGCATTCGGAAATTGAACTTGCGGGAAAGCAGGGAGAGCCCTAGCCCTTGACTGTCGCAAACGATCGCTTCTTGCGGGCGCTGGAAAGAAAGCCCGTCGATGTCACGCCCGTGTGGATGATGCGGCAGGCGGGCCGTTATCTGCCCGAATATCGCGCCGTCCGCAAACGCGCCGGCGACTTCATGAGCCTGTGCCGGAATCCGCAACTCGCCTGTGAAGTCGCCTTGCAACCGCTGGAGCGCTACGCCTTCGACGCGGCGATACTTTTCTCCGACATCCTGACCATTCCCGACGCCATGGGCCTCGGACTCCATTTCACCGAAGGCGAGGGACCCGGATTCCGCAAGACGATTCGCAGTCCCGCGGACGTGGAAGCACTGCCCGCCATCGATGCGCGCGACGACCTCGGCTACGTGATGGACGCCGTGTCCCTGATCCGGCGCGAACTGAATGGCAGGGCGCCGCTGATCGGCTTTTCCGGCAGCCCGTGGACGCTCGCGACCTACATGATCGAAGGCAGCGGCAGCAAGGACTTCCGGCGCGCCAAGCAATTCATGTACGACCATCCCGAAGCGGGCCACCTGCTGCTCGGCAAACTCGCGGACGCGGTAACGGACTACCTCAACGCGCAGATTCGCGCCGGCGCCCAGGCGGTGCAGATCTTCGATACCTGGGGCGGCATACTTTCGACTTCGGCCTATCTCGAGTTCTCCCTCGCCTACATGCGGCGGATTGTCGACGGCCTGATCGGCGAACGGCAAGGGCGGACCGTGCCCTGCATCCTGTTCACCAAGCAGGGTGGGCTCTGGCTCGAAGAAATCGCCGCCAGCGGCTGCCATTGCGTGGGCCTGGACTGGACGGTGGATATCGGTCACGCACGATCGCGCATCGGCCACAAGACAGCCTTGCAGGGGAACATGGATCCCTCGGTGCTATACGCCGCGCCCGAGGTCATTCGCCGGGAAGTCGCGGCCATTTTGCGTTCCTACGGTTCCGGCCCCGGCCATGTCTTCAATCTCGGTCACGGAATCACGCCCGGGGTCGATCCGGAGCACGTGGCGGTTTTCGTCGACGCCGTGCATGAATACTCAGCCGCCGGCCACCGATAGCAGGGAATTCACTGATGCCGCGATCGTTGCGGTAGGCTCGAACCTGCCCGGTCGTTTCGGGCCGCCGCGGCGCATGGCGCGGCAGGCATTGGCGGAGTTGCGCCGGCTCAGCGTGCGGCAACCTCTGTGTTCTTCCCTCTATCGCACGAGTCCCCGGGATTGCGCGCCAGGCACGCCGGAATTCGTCAATGCGGCGGCGGCGCTTTGGCCGTCTCCGGAGTTGACCCCTGAAGCGCTGCTCGGGGAACTGCTGAAAATCGAAGTCGAATTCGGACGCCGGCGCGGCGAAGCGCGCAACGCGCCGCGAACGCTGGATCTCGACCTCATCGCCTGGGGCGAGAGGATCGTGCGCAGCGCTGACTTGCAATTGCCGCATCCGCGCCTGACCGAGCGCGAATTCGTGCTCGCGCCCCTGGCCGAACTGGCGCCGGACTGGATTCCGCCGCGCCAGTCACGCTCCGTGGCAAACCTGCTCGAAGCTCTGCCGGATGCCGCTGAAATAGAAATTATCCAAGACCGAGGCTCCCCGATATGAGTTCGCGCGTGGCTTGCGGAAAGGCTGGGCCACCGGGCGATGCTATCCAGGGCTGAAGCTCTCCGACATGAGTTCACACAGCAATTCTCATTTTGGTCGAATGTGACTGCAAGTTTGCCCCCACCAAAACCGCCGTGCGGTTTTGATTCCCCCGAAGTGGGAGTGTTCAGCACATGCGCGGAACCGAATACTCCCCCTTTGGGGGAGTCGAATCCGCGGAGCAGATTCGGTGGGGGCTTCCCGAATTCGACTGAATTGCCATAACGAGAATTGCTGGGAGTTTGCAAGAATCTCTTGCAAAATTTCCCTGTATATGGCCCTATATGCAAGTCGGCGCTCCATAGAGTGTTGACCTTGTCATGGGTGGGATTTGAATAAAGTGATGTTTGCCGAGTCTGACAAGTTTCCGTTACGCTGGCTCCGGGCGCTCGCGCTCGTCCTGTTCGTGCCCGCGTTTTCCGTTCACGGACAGGAAGCTGCCGCAGACGCCGAGCGCGCGCTGATCAGTTTCAGCATCGCCTCCGCCAGCATGCTGGACGAAGCCGGCGGCCTGATAAAGGTGGCCAGGACGGCCGAAACGCGGGATTTGCGCAACGGGCTCGTGGAAGACGCCCTCAATTACAGCCTCGGACTGCAAACCTCGCCGGTGGAAGGCCTCAAACTCGACGCCAATTTGTGGCGCAGCCAGTTCGACCAGTTCGACGCGGCGCCGTTGCGGAACTCCTCCGTGCCGCAACCCAATCTGCGCAGCAGCGGATTCGACGTCGGCGCGGCCTACGTTTGGAATACGAACCGGTTCGGCCAGTTCACCTTGAGCACCAGGGCGAGCTATGTGCGGGATTTTTATAATACCGAAGGCCTGCTGGAAGCGGTGAACGGCAATTTGCCGTCGGCGAAACTGGCCACGCCGGACTTGCGCAGCAATCTGAAACTGAGTTGGGAGTTCGGCAATCACACCGCGACCGCGATCACGCGCTATTTCGATTCTTCCCGGGATCTGTCCGAACTGGGCATGGAGGAGATCAACGATCTGGTCGACAACATCGCCACGGTGGATCTCGAATACGGCTATCGCATGGCGGTCGGGTCGAACGATCGCGCGGTGATTTCTTTCGGCATCCAGAACGTATTTGATCGCAAGACCATGCAGATTCTCAATTCAGCGACCCGCGTCCTCGACCAGAACGGGCGCGTCGCCTACGGCCGGCTGAAATATCAATTTTAGTTCCGAGTGCCACGGGTTAGCTTGCGGTTTGATCAAAGCGCGGCGCGGGCCAGACAGCAAACTTCCACTTCTTCCACTCCCGCTTGCTTGAGTACGCGGGTGAGTTCCATCGCCGTACTCATGGTGGTCACCACATCGTCGACGAGCGCGACCCGGCGCGCAGCGCGAATCGCCGGATTGCGCGCAAGCCCGAAAGAAGCCCGGATATTCGCGCCGCGTTCACGGGCGTCCCGCATTTCGGTTTGCGGCGGCGAAGGCCGCAGCTTGCGCAGGCCGCCGGGGCAGAGCGGCGTTCCGCTCTCGGCCGCCAGCACCCTGGCGATTTCCAGCGCCTGATTGAATCCCCGCCGGCGCAGCCTCGATGCGTGCAAGGGCGCCGGCAGCAACAAGTCCGGGGCCTTGCCCTCGCGCCAGCGCCGGTTCATGAACCTGGCCAGGATTCGGCTCAAGGCGTAACCGCTGGCAAAGTCCGCGTTGAACTTGTAGTCGACAATCAATTTGTCCACCGGCGGGCGGTACGCGAACGGCGCATGGCAGGAATCGAACTCGGGCGGGTGCAGCCGGCAGCGGGAACAGAAGTCGACGCCGGATTCGTTCAATTCCTCGCCGCAGCGGCCGCAGACCTCCCCCAGCCATGGCAGTTCCGCTTCGCAATCCCGGCAGAGGCTGTAGGCTCCCCGCAACGTACGGCGGCAAACCAGGCACAAGGTCGGCAGCAGATTCCGAACCTCGCGCTCAGGATTCAAGCTCAAGTTTCCGGGAGAGCTGAGCCCTGGCCCTGAACAGCCGCGTCATGACCGTATTGCCGTTCAGGTTCAGCCTGGCGGCGATTTCCTTGCCTGTATAGCCGCCGAAGACTTGCATCATCAATGGTTCGCGATAACGCTCGCCAAGTTCGGCGATGGCTCTGTGCAGCAGGTGGGATTCGGCGCGCCGGTCGGGTTCGGAGTCTCGTCCGGCTTTGGCGACGACGTAATCGATATCCTGCAAGTCGACTCGATACCGCTCGAAACGACGGCTGTTCTCGTTCCTGAGAATGGTGAACAGCCATGACTTGGCGGAATTGGCGTCGCGCAAGGTGTGATGGTAACGCCAGGCGCGGAGCAGGGTCTCCTGCGCCAGATCTTCCGCTTGCGCTCTCGACCGGCATAACTTGAGCGCGAGGTAGAGGACGTCGTCGTACAAATGGGCGAGCAAGGCGTCCCAGTCCAGGTTCCTGCTGTTTTCGATTGGCATTCCGGAGGAACTCCTTTCCGTGGACAATTGAACCGGACCTTGAAAAAACGATTGCCGGAACGCCGGCAGCGGTCGCCGCCACGAGTTCTGTTTGACTTGGGTGGGATTGAGTGTGCCTGTTTTTCCCGTCAAACTCAACATATGAGATTGATTTATTCACTGCGGGCGCCAGTCAATGGATTATTGAAGCGGGACGGCAAGGGGAGTTAGCATATCGGCCCAATTCTTCCCGGAAATCGCTTGATCATGTTGAAGATCGCCATCGCGGGCGCAGCGGGACGCATGGGCAAGACTCTGGTCAGGGCGGTGATCGAAGGCGGTTCGGACATTTGTTTGAGCGCCGCAACCGTCAAAGCCGGAGATCCGGCGCTGGGAATGGATGTGGGCCTGCTGTCCGCGGGCAGGGAAGCGGGCGTGGTCGCCGCGGATTCGCTCGCGCGATGCGAAGCGAGCTTCGATGTGCTGATCGATTTCACCAACCCCTCGGCGCTGGCCGACCACGCGGACTATTGCCGGGAACACGGCCGCTCGCTCGTGACAGGCGCCACCGGACTCGCTTCGGAGCATCACAAGCTGCTCGCAGCCGCGGCGGAAAGCGTTGCCGTCCTGCATTCGCCGAACATGAGCGTGGGCGTCAACCTGAGTCTCGATCTGCTCGGACAGGCGGCCGCGAGACTCGGCGAGGACTTCGACATCGAAATCGTCGAAGCCCATCATCGCCACAAGAAGGACGCGCCCTCCGGCACGGCGCTGGCAATGGGCCGGGCCGTCGCCGAAGCACTCGGCCGCGATCTCGACGCTTGCGCCGTGTACGGCCGCGAAGGAATCGGCGACGAGCGCCCGCGCGAAACCATCGGCTTCGCCACCGTGCGCGGCGGCGACATCGTCGGCGAGCACACGGTCATCTTCGCCGGACCGGGCGAACGGCTCGAAATCAGCCACAAGGCCACCAGCCGCATGACCTTCGCCCAGGGCGCCCTCCGCGCCGCCCGCTGGATAGCCGGCAAACCCCCCGGCTTCTACACCATGACCG
The DNA here is from genome assembly GCA_028279115.1 of Pseudomonadales bacterium. Lineage (GTDB taxonomy): Bacteria > Pseudomonadota > Gammaproteobacteria > Pseudomonadales > Pseudohongiellaceae > UBA9145. Next base: position 39 of record JANQSV010000029.1, on the reverse strand, counting down.
ACGTCCTGAAGTAAACGACCCGAATGTGGCTTCGATCCG
>JANQSV010000223.1 GCA_028279115.1 Pseudomonadales bacterium | reverse complement strand
CTATTGGGCCATAGCCGTTGCCATCGTCGTCACGATACTCGCCGTCCTGTTCGTTCCCGGCGTGGACGATTTTGTCGAACAAGTGTTCCAACAGTATCTGGGCCGGGCGGCACGCTAGTCAGGAGGCAATCTCATGAAATCATCCCACTTCAACCGGCGCCGTTTTCTGCAGGCCAGCGGGGCGGCCGCCATCTGGATTCCCACATCGGTGCGCGGTTACACCACGGCCGAGATGCAGAGTTTCTTCGTTGACGGCCAGATGCAGGTCGATGTCTCGAAATGGGAACTCGACACGCCGGCGCTTTGCGTCGATCTCGATCTGCTCGAAACGAACCTTGCGAGAATGCAAACGGCGATGGGCGCGAACGGAATCGCGAGCCGGCCCCATGCGAAAACGCACAAGTGTCCGGCGATCGCCCGGATGCAGATCGATACCGGCTCGGTGGGAATCTGCACCGCCAAGGTGAGCGAAGCCGAGGTCATGTATCAGAACGGCATCGAAGAGATTCTGATGACCACGACCAATGTCACGCCGACCAAGATCAATCGCGCCATGAGCCTGGCCGAAGTCTGTCCCGGCTTCATCCAGGCGACCGATTCCATGGACAACGCGAGGTTGCTGTCCGAGGCGGCGGTCGCCAGGGATCTTGTCGCGGACGTCGTGGTGGACGTCGACCCCGGCATGGGCCGCACCGGTACGCCGCCTGGACAACCGGCCCTGGGTCTCGCGCAACTTGTCGATCAACTCCCCGGGCTTCGCTTGCTAGGCTTACTCAGCTACGACGGCGCCTCGCAACATGTCGCCGGTTTCGCCGCGCGCAGAACCCGCACTCTCGAGGCCATGGCGCCGGCCGCGGAAACCTTCGAACTGTTGCAACAGGCGGGCCTGAGAACCGATATCTTCAGCGGCGGCGGCACGGGCACCTACAACATCGATCACGAAACGAGCGGATTGACCGACGTCCAAGTCGGCAGCTACGTATTCATGGACGCCCAGTATCTGGAAATCGGCGGCGAACAGGACGATGCGGTCTATTCGGATTTCGAGCCTTCGTTGACGATCCTGGCGACGGTGCTGAACGATCAATACGCCGGCCGCGCGACATCCGACGCAGGCGCCAAGGCCTGTACGATCAATCGGCCCTGGCCCATCGTCAAGGGCGAAACCGACATCAGCTACACCTCGGGTTCGGACGAATTCGGAACCATCCGCTATGGCGACAACGCCTCGCGCACCTATCGAGTCGGCGACAAACTCGAACTGATCGTGTCGCATTGCGACCCCGTGGTGAATCTCTACGACCACATCTACGCCATCCGCAACGACCGGGTGGAAGCGATCTGGCGCGTCGCGGGCAGAGGCATGTCGGCTTGAGATTGTTTGTCGCCACACATTTGGCGGCAGTCGCCGAGCTGGTTCCGGTACTCGCAGTTAGTCTTGCATCCGGCGCTCCAGGCTGCCCTGAAATCCGCAGAACCGATACTTTACCGCGCCCGTTTGCGCCCTGTGGGCAGGGGCATTCTGAGGTCCAATGTTCATGTGTTATTCTCCGCCATGCTGGTCACACACCGGAAATCGACATGGACGCCAAGCAATTGAAAATAATCAACTTTTTAGCTGAACACAAGTGAATCCCGAGATAAAACCACATGGCGATGTTCAAAATCAACAATGATCAGCTCATTCCCATTGAGCGAACAACCTTTTCTAGGTTGGGAATGCGTGAGCGTCAAGATCTTCAGACACTATTGAGGAAACAGATTGACGCGGTTTCTCCCGAAACATTGATAGTTGCTGAAGAATTTGGTGACTGGGAGGGAGTTCGTCGTAGAATTGATCTATTGGGTGTCGATAAGAATGCGAACCTGGTTGTGATCGAACTCAAACGGACTGAGGATGGTGGCCACATGGAACTGCAAGCTATTCGCTACGCTGCGATGATATCCACGTTAACGTTTGAAAAGCTTGCGGCAATCTACGAGAAATACTTAAGCGCGAACGGTATCGAGCAAGATGCGACAGAGAACTTGCTCGAGTTTCTGGACTGGAGTGAGGTGGATGATGAACAATTTGGACAAGAGATTAAAATAGTCTTGGCTTCTGCCGAATTTTCCAAGGAACTTACCACCTCTGTGATGTGGTTAAATGACTTTGGACTGGATATTCGCTGTGTTCGAATGCGTCCTTATACTACTGATGGACAAACCTTCCTGGATATCCAAACCGTAATTCCGATTCCAGAAGTTGCGGACTATCAAGTTCAAATTCGAGAGAAAAAATACAAAGAACGGAAATCCCGGCAAAGTGCTAAAGACTACACGAAATACGATGTCGAAATTTCCGACGAACAATTCCCAATGCAGGGTAAGCGCTGGATGATGTTCCATCTAATTTCAAGAGTGTTGAGAAACGATGGGACGCCACAACAGATCATGGAAGCTATCCCGTGGCGAAAAAACAACCAGTTGTTTAGGGTGTTTGAAGGAGAACTCAGTAGTGATGACGTAGTTACGGCAATAATGGAAGAAGACAGTGGCGGCAGGATTCCGCTTTACAAAAGATACTTTTGCGACGAAGGCGAGGTCTTTCATTTTGACGGAATGACTTACGCGCTCAGCAACCAGTGGGGAAACAGGACCATTGAGGCGGTAAATTCAATTTCCGAAATGTTTCCCCACTTGGAAATTAAGGTTAAGCCAGCCGAGGAATAGCCTTTTCTATTTCGTGTTCCGCCCGCTCGCCTACCCCTTTCAGACCACCCGATTTGATAAATTTGGCGCCGGTTCTTACCCCGGATGAGTCTCGTCATGCGAGGCGCCGACGTGCAACCCGGAAATCTGTTCAGCTACGTGGACTTGGAAGACCGGATACCCGAGAGTCAACCGCATATTGGAATTGAGACTTCCTGAATTGTTTAAAACTTAATTTCGAACAGGAATTGCGCGACTATTTCAAAGCGGAAAGCCGCGTCAAATCTTCCTGCCACGTAAGGATGCGCTGGTCGGCAGTAATCAGTCCGCAACCCTTTTCAATGGCGGTGGCGACGATGAATCGGTCGGCGGGATCGGCATGAAACTCGGCCAGGTCGACTGCTCTTAAGCCGATCGCTCCGTCTAGTGGAATTTCGATCAGACCCTGTTCGAGTTGAGTTTTTCGCCAATGTTCCGGTGTGTAGGGGATTCTAATTCTGTGCTTGCTCTTGAGCATCGCGATTTCCCAGAACGAAATCGCCGATACGGCAAGTTCGCCGGACTTCCATGACTGATCAATCCGCATTTTGGCGATCGATCCAAGGCGATCGTCGCCGATGCGAAGCCACAGCAAAACATGTGTGTCAAGGAGCAACAAGATTCAAACTCCCCGGCTGGAATCGAATTCCCATTCAACATTAATCGGCTCAATAATGTCACCCAGGATTTCCAACTCTTCCTTGTCGATACCAAACAGGCTTGCGGGTTTGTTTCGATAGGGCACAAGTCGGGCTACCGGGCGGTTGTTCTTCGAGATCACGTACTCCTTCCCCGTTTCCGCAACCTCATCCATCAACTTGAGGCACTTCGCCTTGAATTCGGAAGCCTTGATCGAAGATTCGTTGTTGGCATTTTCTATACTCATCTGTAGTCAACTCGTTCAGTAGTTCAGAGATGCATCATACCATGGTCATGACTATGGTCAAACATCTTCGGCCACAATCTCTCGCGCAGTTCCGGAGCCCGCCTCTGGCCGGAAACCAGTGGTGAAATTTCGGCTTGTTTCCGCGGAACGCTTGCCAGCGGAACGGGGGCTTGATAAAAGTCGTCGGAATGCCGGGAGAAATCATGCCATGTCATTAGCACTTCGCGGTTCCCTTTCGCTGTCCGGTTTTACGGCTGCCTTGTCGGCGGCGTTACTCAGCTTCACCGCAACCGATTTGGAGGCGCAGCACACCGATTGGCCCTACTGGGGCGGAACCAGGCTTTTCCAGCGCTATTCGCCGGCGGACCAGATCGATGCGGACAACGTGCAAGATGTGGAAATCGTCTGGCGCAGACCCGCCGCGGACTCGTCGGTTACCGACGCCGACCCGCAACTGCGGATTTCCGGAAATTTCCGCGCGACTCCCATCTACGTCGATGGCGTGCTCTACACTTCAAACGGCGTCGGCCTCGTCGAGGCGATCGACCCGGCCACGGGCGCCACCCGTTGGGTGCAGTCTTTCGAGGCAGACAGCCTGCAGGCTACGCGCGGCGCCTCATCCCGCGGCATCGAATATTGGTCCGAAGGATCAGGGGATCGCATCTTCACGGTGCGGCTGGGCAATCTTTACGCATTGGACCCGGCCACCGGCGAGGCTATCGCCGACTTCGGCGACAACGGCGCCGTCAACCTGGTTCCCGAGGGCGCGGAGACTTTCAGCCTGGTCTCCAGTTCACCCATCGTGGTGAACGGAGTGGTCATCGTTTCCGGCACCGTCGATGGCGCCGGCGACGGCGGCGCCCAATGGCGCGGCGTCCATTCCGAGGACGTGCGCGGTTTCGACGCCCTCAGCGGCGAACTGCTCTGGACCTTTCACGCCGTCCCGCGGCAAGGGGAGTTCGGCGCCGAATCCTGGGGCAACGATTCCTGGAACGGCGCCGGAGACCTCGGTTCCTGGTGCTGCCTGTCGGCGGACGAGGAACTCGGCCATGTCTACATCCCCTTCACCGCCCCCACCGCGGCCTATTTCGGCGGCCACCGGCCCGGCGACAATCTGTATTCCAACAGCCTGGTCGCCATCGACGCGGCCACCGGCGAACGCGTCTGGCATTTCCAGATGGTGCGTCACGACGTCTGGGAATACGACAACGTCGGCCCGCCCGTACTCGGCGACATCGTCGTCGACGGCCGCCCCATCAAGGCGGTGATGCAGGCCAACAAGACCGGCTGGGTCTATGTTTTCGACCGCGTTACGGGAGAACCGGTCTGGCCGATCGAAGACCTCCCCGTACCGCAATCCGACGTCCCCGGCGAAGTCCTGTCGCCCACCCAGCCATTCCCGACGAAACCGGCGCCGATCGCGACCCAGGGCATTACAGAAGCGGACATCGTCGATTTCCCCGAAGTCGCCCAGGTCGCCCGCGCCACGGTGGCGAACTTCGTCACCGGCCCGATCTTCACGCCGCCGAGCATCGTCAGCGACGAGCCGGGCGGCAACCAGGGCACGCTGACCTTGCCCGGCTCCTGGGGCTCGGCCAACTGGAACACGGGCGCCTTCGACCCCGAAACCGGCTACTACTACGGCTTCGCCAACGACATCCCCCGCGTCTACCGGCTCGTGGAGACCGACGATCCGGATGCCGACATGCCTTACTGGAGCCCGAACCGGGAAGCGCCTTACCTCGACGGCATCCCCCTGACCAGGCCGCCCTGGGGCCGCATCACCGCCATCGACATGAACACCGGCGAACACGTCTGGCAGATCGCCAACGGCGATTCACTAAGCGAGCATCCCGACCTGGACGAACTCGACCTGCCCACCCTCGGCATCGCCAGCCGCCCGGCCGCGCTCGTGACGGGATCGCTGCTATTCATCGGCGTCGGCAGCAATAATCACGGCGGCACCCAGCCCAACATGTGGGGCACCGCCTTCCGGGCCTACGACAAGTTCACCGGCGAAGAAGTCTGGCGCACCGATCTGCCCTCCGGCACGACCGGCGCCCCCATGAGCTACATGCACGAAGGCAGGCAATACATAGTGGTGGCCGTCGGCAGCTTCGGCGACGAACCCGAACTCGTGGCGTTGGGGTTATGATGATGCTTGAGACGCACTACAATTCGAATTAGCGAACAAAGGGAAAACATCGATGTCTGGAACCATAGACTTCTTGCGGCCTTCTACAAATCAGATTAGGCATCAGATTAGAAACATTTTGGAAAGCTACAATCACGACTGGGATCTGATTGCTGAGTTAGCCCAAAATTCCGTTGATGCAATTCGTTTGAATAAACCGACGAAAGGTCATATCAAACTATCAATAAATTCTCCGCAAAAAAGAATTGTAATCGAAGATAACGGTTGCGGAATCGATTCAGAGCTTTTACCTAGTCTTTTAGCTCCTTTCTCAACAAACAAGGACGGTAACCATCTGCTAATCGGGCAAAAAGGGGTTGGCATAAGTTTTGTCATTTTCAGCTCTTCCAAGTTTGATGTTGAAAGCTGGCACTTGAAGGGGTCTAGCTCGGCAAAAATTGAAGGTGCAAAAGCGTGGATTGAAAGCGCGAATAGCGAATTGCCCAAATTACGGATTGGTAATGCTTCAGAAAGAACGGGTACGGGTACGAGAGTTTCAATTAGTCTTCCGAAAGATGTTGATTATGATTTCTTTAAGTTAACACTAGAGCAATTGGAACTAATAATCTGTAGCAAAACCGCAATTGGTGATACAAACACAATATGGAGTGCCGCGCCAGATAAGGATGTATTGTTGAAATTTGTTGATTTGAATGGAAATGAGTTTGTAAGTGAGTTTGATTGTAAGTATTTCCTGCCAACAGCAAGACTTAAAGAAAGTCAGTATATTTCTTTGCAAGACTTTCGAAAATGGAATTCTGGAGATAGGAACGATGCCCAAAAACGTGCAAAGTTGCGTGATAAGCTTATTGTTCTCCACGGGAAGAAGCAATTTGGCGGAAGGAGTATACGATATTGGTCCTGCTTTGTTCAAAAAAGGAGTGTATGGAACACAATATCAATAATCTCAAAGTTAGTTAGAGAGGAAGAAAATTCGCAAGACATGAACACTGGAATGGGTGAGAATTCTGAATTTTTGTTTTCAGGCGGAATGTATACTTCAACCAGAGGCATGCCCACGGGAATAAGGTCGGATGTTCCAGTCAAGGGATCTGCGGGATATTTACCCAATTTCTTTATAATTGTTGATGATCCTTCGCTTTCATTTGACATTGGTCGAAAATCAATTCCTAGTAGAACGCTTGGCAGTTTAAGAAATGTTGCAGAAGAAGTGTTCCGTGATTTAGTGAATAGCGTAAAAAAATATATTGGAGGCGAGCCGGAGATAGAAGATGATGATTGGGATCGGAGTAAAATTTTCAATGAGATTAGGGAACTACCAGATTTGAAGTCAAAATATACAAAATTTCTTAAACGCCCTTCAAGTCAAGAAGCGACTGTCGTTGCAATGTTTTTTGAGTTGTTGGGGCAAGGCGCTATTGATGGATTTGAACCTTACATATCCGGATACAAGAATAGGTACGACCTTTATGCTAGGTACAATAATTCTGATAAAGTTGTAGAGTTTAAATTTGCGTTGTCATCCTTATTCAAAGATTTTGATAATGAATCAAAATTGTTTAATGAGGTAGCTTACGTCGTAGTTTGGGAAATAATTGAGCATGACCATAAGGTTGTAAGTGACAGAGGATGCGAGCTTGAAAGAGTCAGTGAAGGGCTTACAACTGGAGAGCCGAAGTTTCATTACAAACTGGTTCTGGGGGCAGTTAGGCCAATCAAAGTGATATGTTTGAAGGAAATTGTTGACGATATGTAACGCTGCATTGGTGTGCAAATTAAATTCCTTTAGGGTGCACGATGGAACCACATGGTACCTCCCTCATGCCACGTCCAAGCTTGGGGCCATGTTTGGAGATGTCCAAGTTTGCAGAAAAGCACCTGACTTCTCTGCCTGTTTCTTGAGCTCGACATACAGCACTGTTCCACGGGCGATCATCTGTCATGGGGCCTTCGACAGAGTACGTTTTGTGGTCGTGATCTACAACTATAAGCATGAAAGGCTTCACTCGTGCCATGGTCAACACCTACTTGGCCAAACTCTGAGTTAAAAAATGTTGGCAGACTTTTGCCATGCTGTTCAAGTTGTACCCGAATCTAGGAGCTATCGGACTCGGGAGCGAGTGTGTGCAGATGATCAAGATGATTGAGATAGCAAGGAAAAATGGGATGTTTTGCATGGACTACATTTCTCCTGACCGTTTCTCCACTCATGGTTCAGTCCGAGTTCTCCGTTGATAACTCGGCTTGTCGCAAAACCAGTTGCGTTGCGTCTTCGGCCAGGTCGGGCGGGTAGCCATACCTTGCCAGCAGTCGGCGTACGTTGCGCCTCAAGGTTGCGCGTACCGACTCGCGTTGGGTCCAGTCAAGCTTGGGCATTTTTTTGATCATTTCAGTCAGTTCCCGGGCCATTAGACTCAGGGTATCGCTTTCCATTGCCTCTCTGGCTGATCCGTTCTCCGCTAATGCGTCGTAGAATGCGGTTTCTTCGCGACTAAGGCCGAGTTTATCGCCATGTCTTTGTGCTTCTCGAAGGCTCTTCGCCAAGTCGATCAGTCGCGAGATCATCTCAGCGGTGGTGATTGCCCTGTTCGTATAGCGCTGCATCGCGTCTTCGAGCGCTTCGCGAAACTTTCGGCTCTGCACAATATTTGTTCGCTCTGTGATGCGAATCTGATCGTTGAGTAGCTTGCGTAATGTCTCCAACGCTAGATTCTTCTGTTCCAGGGCTACCACCCGGCCCAGGAATTCATCGCTGAGGATGTCGAGGCGGGCGTCCGCTAGCCCCGCGACGGCGAACAAGTCGATCACTTCGTCGGCATCGACGGCACTGCCGATCACTTGCCGCACAGCGGCGTCGATGTCGCGTTGCCGAGTGTGGTCGGTGCCGTCGCCGGAATCGTCGGTCAGTCTTTTGCGGATCATCGCCATCACACGCTGGAAGAATGCGAGGTGCGGCGTGATTGCCTCGGTCTCCTGGCGCGGGACCGCCAAAGCAAAGGCTGCCGATAGCTCCTTAACCAGCGTACGCAACCGCTTCCAACCGTCGTCTTGCCCAAAAACATGATCAATCGCACGCAGATATACTTGAAGCACGGTTTGCGGTTTTGCGTTGAGCGCCTCCTCATAGTCGCAACCGTGGAAGAATCCGCGAAGTTTCTCGAAGGCTGCTTGCATTGCAGGCACAGCCTCGTTCTGTACCTTCCTGACTGCCTCGCCCGTGCCCCCAGCTTGAGTGTAAGTCGCGAGCGAATCTGCCAACTGGTCGGCTAGACCCAATAGATCTACGACCAGACCACCGGGCTTGTCGCCATAAACGCGATTCACTCGCGCGATGGCCTGCATCAGGTTATGACCGGCCAACGGCTTATCCAGATACATTGTGTGTGCCGGCGGGCAGTCGAAGCCGGTCAGCCACATGTCACATACAATTACCATGCGCAGATCGTCGTTGGGCGCCTTGAAGCGCTCAGCCAGACGCTTGCGGGCGCCCTTTGTGCGCACATGGTTTCTCAGCGGTTCGGGATCATCTTTATTGCCGGTCACTACTACCTTTATCGTCCCCTGTTCGTCGTCGGCATTGTGCCAGTTCGGGCGCAAAGTGCAGATCGCCTCATAGAGACGAGCGGCGATGTCGCGGCTCATAGTCACCACCATCGCTTTTCCTTCCATTGCGGCGCGGCGCTTTTCCCAGTGCTCGATTATGAACGCTGCTACGCGGTCAATGCGTTCTTGGGCACCGACCAGGGACTCCAGTGGGACTCGAAATTTGCCTTCCGACCCTTCCCCGCCGGCGTCGGCGTTACTGACGTATTCGATCTCTTCTTCAGCGACACGAGCGCCTTCCTCATCCACCATCAGTTTAATGATTCGGGATTCGTAGTAGAGTGGCCGGGTGGCGCTGTCCTCGACGGCTTGACGGATGTCATAGACATCCGCGTATTCGCCGAACACGTGAATTGTGTTCTTGTCGTCTCGTTCCAGCGGCGTGCCGGTGAAGCCGACAAAGGTGGCGTTCGGCAACGCCTCGCGCATCCAGCGCGCACCTCCCTCGACGAAACCGTACTGACTGCGGTGGGCCTCATCGGCCATGACGACCACGTTTGAGCGTTCCGAAATCACGCCGTGCGCCTCGGCAAACTTTTGGATCGTTGTGAACACTACCCCGCCTGCCGCATGGTCGAGCAGGGATTTTAGATGTTCCCGGTCCTCGGCTTGGGTCGGGTCCTGCCGAAGCAGCTTACGCCCGGCGGCGAATGTGTCGAAGAGCTGATCGTCCAGATCGTTGCGGTCGGTGATCATGACGATTGTCGGATTGGTCATGCGCGATTCCCGGATTAGTGCTCCGGCCAACATCAACATGGTCAGCGATTTGCCCGAGCCCTGTGTATGCCAGATTACGCCCCCGCGACCGTCTCCCGCGCCGGATGGCGACTTGAGTCTCTCAAGCACGCTGGCGCGTGCCTTTCGCACCGCGCGGAATTGGTGGTAGCCCGCGACTATTTTGGCGATCTCGCCACGCTCGCTTTCCTCAAAGGTGACGCAAGTCCGCATGTAGTCGACCAAGGTCCGCGGATCGAACAAGCCACGGATTAGCGCCTCTAGGGTTGGCGCTCCGACACCCTCGTGATCGTCTATCGAGCGCCAGGGCATGAAACGGCCGCGCCCGCTGGTGATCGAACCGACACGGGTCAGCATGCCGTCCGAGACCACCAGCACTAAATTTGTCACGAACAGGTCGGGGGTGGTCTGCATGTAGCGGTCGAATTGGTCTATGGCCACACCCAGGTCTGCTTGGGTATCTGTGGGATCTTTCAGCTCGATCACCGCGATCGGCAGACCATTTAGGAACACAGTCAAGTCCAGACGGATTATCTTGCCAGAAGCTCCAGCAACGCTGAGCTGGCGGAGTACGAGCAACTCGTTCGCCGCCGGATTGTCGAAATCGACCAGCCGTGCACGCCCGCCGCGCGTCTCTCCACTATTCATGTCTTGGTATTCGATCTCGACGCCGTCAGTAGCAAGCGAGTGGAACCAACGGTTGTTCTGGACTAGCGTCGGGTGTGGTGGGTGCGACAGGATGCGCACGACCTCTCCAATAGTGTTGTCCGGCAGGTCGGGGTTGAGACGGCGAACAACACCGCTCAATACCGTAGTCAGAATCAGGCTTTCGGGTCCGAACTGACTTTCATCGGACAGTTCAGATGCCGACATAACGGGAGTTCTCACGGACTCAAACCATGCAGCGGCAGCGAGTTCTGCAGTCAATTCATCCATTAGAGCCCTCCGACAAGCTCTCGCCCTCTGCTATCTCTTCATTATCAGCTGCGGATTGGTTTCTGAACTCCACCAGGCTCTTGCGATAGGCCGTGAGATCCTGATCGCGAAGCGCCTGACTCGCGCTGATTGGAACTTCTTCGATCTCGATGTCTGGGTACTTGGAGTCAAGATGGCTGTCGAAATCTTTGTGAGCGCCGAACCTCAAGTGGTTGATTGGATCGCGGCCGATTTGCTCTTGATGTAGTCGAAACATAAGCCCGACGGCCGAATCGACTGCTGTTGCTGTCAACATTGCGTATTCAACCGAAAGCACAGGTTTCAGGGCATCTCGACCATGTGGCCCGACACCCTGACTGTTGCGTAAGGCCACGACACCGTTAACCAGTAAGTTCAGCCCCCGAAGGATACTTGCGACGCCTTCTTCAGCAAACTTGTCGTCGGGGTCCAAGGCTGTGAGTTGCAATTTTTTTGTTACCTCTGTCATGAGCCAGTTCGGCTCTGAATTCCGCGGAACCTCCACGCCGCGATCAGTGAGTATCGTAATACATACAGTTTCAAGTAGTCCTCGGCAGTGTGTAAATGCAATACCGGGTTCTTCCCGGATTGTCCGTTCAATAACTTCGACAGCAGGTCTTAAGGATGTCGAAGCCGGATACCGTTCGAGGAGTTGGCGACAGCTATGAAGTTCAAAGGGTCGATCAGGACTCACCTTCTACCCCTCCATCCACTCGAACCCGGACTTCGCCAGACAGCAACTTCGGAAGGAGCGCGTCGCGCATCGCTGTGAGCTTGCGCGATTCGATCATCGACTGGCCGAAGAGATCGTAAATCGGACCAAACACTTCGTTGGCCTCACAAAGAATCTCTTTTGGAGGAACGACTATCAGTGTTTCTTGAAGGTGCCCACGCTTGATGTGCCCCATTGTTGTTGCCTTGCTTGCCGCGATGGCGCGGAACCAAGGCAAGTGTTGTCGAATCCAGTGGAAGCAAAACCAACTCGGAAAGCGCGACGACGTGACCTTGAACAGATGCTGATTCAGCGCGCCCTTGCCGCCAAACCAGAATGTGGCTTCGAGAGTACCCGACCACGAGAACAACAGATCACCATCGCCGATCACATATTGTTCGGGCACGTCGCAATTAGCCCAAGCGGCCCCCTCGGTTGAACCCTTGCGAAGTTCGGCAATCTTGATCACGCGCAAGTCTTCGCCATCCTCGCGAGGTGGATACTTCTGAAGTGCGAGCCCGTTCAGAAAGGTCGCAATTGATGCGATACTCTTCACTTCCCACCCAGCCGGCACGGAGCCGATCTCGGTATCGATCAAATGAGAGGACAAGGCTTTAAAGGTCGTCCGAGGCATGGAGGGATAAGAGGTTGCGCCAGCCGCTTTGGCCTTCACCGGCTCGAAGTCTACGAACCACGTCCGAAATAGCGCACATGCCAGCCGCTCCAGCGCCCGCACCATCCGCCGATTCTGTTCAATTTTGTCGTCCAGTGCGCCGAGCACTCGGGCGATGGTGCGCTGTTCGCAGGTGGAGGGTAGCGGAAACGACATTTCCCGAAGGTGGCTCGGGCCAAAATGCCTTAGTACGCTTCCTGCGGCTGATGCCTCTGCCTGAAGCTGGAAAAGCGGCGACATCAGAAAGTACCGGACGAAGCCGGCATCAACACCTACCCGAGCCGGACGCATCCGGATAATACCGGTGTAAGGGATCGAGCCAGCGGATGCTTGCGTAGCAATGCTCACCCGACCGAGCGTGCCACTGGTGCTGACGAGAAGGTCACCCGGCACAACGCGAAAATGTGACCACCTCGACTCGACCATTTCAGGGTCGAGGAAATTGCAGCCGGCTAGATCAACAAACGGTCGTTCGATGTTCCGCAAACGAATCAGTGGTATACCATTTTCGCGAAAGTCCTTGGCAAGAATTCCCGGACCTTCCCGGAAGTTGATGGCTTCTGTAAACGGGACAACTTCCCATTCGACCGGACACCCAGCAAACACACTTCCATAGAGAGACTCGCCTTCACTCACTTGCGATCTCCTGAAGTTTCGCTTGCACCACAGCCGCCAATCGATTGCCCTCTACGAAGCAATCTTCCAGCTCCGCGAGCAAGCGTGGGTACTTCTCCTCGAACGGCTCGCCGTCGTTCTCCTGCTCTTCGGCACCCACGTAGCGGCCGGGTGTAAGCACGAAGCGGTGCTTGCCCATGGCTTCGATCAACTCGGCCTTGCAAAAGCCGGGGATATCACGGTACTCCCACTTGCCGTGCTTGGCCTCGATCCACCAATCCGGTGCGGGCTCGCCACGCCACTTTCGGAAGGCGTAGACGATGCGGCCTATGTCGGAATCGAAGTTGGGATCACCCATACCGTCGGCCAACATGGATTCGCCATCGTCGCCCCCGGTGAGTACGCGTAGAGTGCGAGTCTTCATCGTGCCGAGCTTGCCAGCGTCAATGAAAAGCGTCTCGCCCTTGCGGTTACGCCCTCCTTGCTTGAGGTTTTTGCCAGTCTTGTCGCGGGTGAGGAACCAGAGGCAGGCCGGGATGCCGGTGGTCAAAAAAAGTTGCGACGGCAGCGCGACAATGCAGTCCACCAAGTCGGCTTCGACGATTCGCTGGCGGATTTCGCCCTCACCACCAGAGTTTGAGGAGAGCGAGCCGTTGGACATGACGAAGCCGGCGACTCCGCCGCCGTGCCCGTTCGGTGGAGCCATGTGGTGGATGAAGTGTTGAATCCAGGCATAGTTGGCATTGCCGACGGGCGGCGCGCCGTGGCGCCAGCGCACGTCGTCGGCAAGCAGTTTGCCCGACCAGTCCGAGACATTGAACGGCGGATTGGCGAGGATGTAATCGGCCTTGAGGTCGGGATGCAGGTTGCGCAGGAAGCTGTCGGCGGGGTGGGAGCCAAGATTGGCTTCGATTCCGCGGATAGCCAGGTTCATGTGCGCGAGCCGCCAAGTGGTGGGGTTGGACTCTTGGCCGAAAATTGAAATGTCGGTCTTCTCTCCCCCGTGCGCTTCCACGAAGCGTTCGGACTGCACAAACATACCTGCCGAACCGCAGCAAGGGTCATAGACACGACCCTCGTACGGTTCGAGCATTTCGACCAGCAATCGCACGACGCAACGAGGCGTGAAGAACTCGCCGCCGAGCTTGCCCTCGGCTTGAGCGAACTTTCCTAAGAAATACTCGTAAACACGGCCAAGCGTGTCGCGGGCTTTGGTGTGGTCGTCTTTGAAGCCGATATCGGCGATCAGGTCGATCAGTCCCTTCATCTTCTCCGGCGCAATGCCGCGGCGGGCGTAGTCACGGGGCAACTTGCCCTTGAGATTCGGGTTGTCGCGCTCGACTGCGAGAATGGCGTCGTCGATCAGCGTAGAAATGTCCGGCCGCGTAGCCTGATTCTGGAGGTTTTGCCAACGTGCTTCGGGCGGCACCCAGAAGACCCGCTCAGCAGTGTATTCGTCACGATTCTCCAGCAGGCTCGCGACCTGAGGTTCGCGAATGCCGTCGGCTTCCAGCTCGCCCTTAAGTTTCCCGCGCCGCGCCTCAAAGGAGTCGGAGATGTATTTCAGGAAGAGCAGGCCGAGGACGACATGCTTGTACTCGGCAGCGTCGATCTGGCCGCGCAGGGCATCCGCCGACTTCCAGAGGATTTCGGCATTGGCCAAGTCGTCGTTGATAGCTTCACTGTTTGTCATACCGGCATTAAGTCCTCCATTTATGAATGCCAGACTCCGGGTGACATCTGTCAGGACACGAAATTTGGAGAGTTTTTGATGTTTGCCAGAAGGCATTGGCAACAGATTGTCGCCCCTGACTTCCCTTCTCCCAATCAGCCCTGTACGTTGCCTCTACCCAGTTCCTATCGAGTGGCGGAGGGGTCAGGGAATCGAGCTGATTGGACTTGCACCCTGTCTTGATTTCGAATCAATCCTGTTCAGCCGCTCCGGCACCTCTTCGCAGCGGGGATTATAGACACGATTTGAGAAATATCCCTGATTTCAGCGTAATTTAGGGCTCCCGCCCGATTGGTTGTCCAAAATGACTGTTCCCCCGAATCGAACTGTCAAGGATTACTTGTCAGTTGCGCCGGATTCCAATTTCGTATCAGCAATCGACAAAGGCTTTTCTGGACATCAAAATATAGGCTGCAATCAATATAGACGCTAAGCTATGGCGAGGCATGGAGCTGGAGGGGCGATTTACGGATCGAAATCAAGCGTTGCCGAGCGATCAGTAGTTTTCATACGCCTTACGGTCGCGATGATGTAGTCGCGCAATAAGGACGTGCCGACTTCGAACTCACCCGAATGAAGGCGCTCCACTGTTTCTTCCAGTAGTGACTTACCGAAGTCGGCGTCAATCTCAAGGCGTGCCCGAATCGTCTCTTTGAAATCTCTCGTCAGGGTCATGTTTTCAGTCCCCCGAGTCGGTCGCGCCTGGCGGTTCGAAGACAACAACTTGCAAATCGTCAAATCCTAGAAACGCTTCCTCGATGCGCGGGCGTACTTCCTCCCAATCAAGGCCGCCAAGTCCGCAGCCCAGAGGAGGAACCGCGATGGACCGGATGCGCCGCTCGCGAATCACCTTGATGAGATCCTTCAGACCAGCGTTGATATCCTCGATTCGACTGTTGTCGCGCCAGTGTCGCTTGGTTGGGAAATTGATGATGAATCCAGGATTCGCAAGTGTCCCCGTTTCGAAGACATGCATGCGGCCAGGCATCACTTCGCGGCGTTCGCAAGCTTCGCCGTAGGCGTGAAAGTTGCCGGGAAACGCCTTCTTGAACTGAAGGGCGATACCGCGCCCCATCACGCCAACGCAGTTGACCGTATTTACCAGAGCTTCGGCATCCGCAGTGAGAATGTCGCCGATGGTGAATCTGATCATGGACCCCCGAACCTCGCGGCCAATAATACCATCATGGCCTCAATTGTGACTTTAGGCCGTTGGTCGGTCGCGTCGGGGTTGCCTTGAGGCAAACTTTTCTGAGTGTTGATGTGCTCTATCGGCGAATCTGAGTATCGTTTCAAAATACGTGAAACGATTTCCTTCCAGATTGAAAAACCTAAAAATATTGGCGACTTATTCGTTTCACTCTATTGAGGGAATCGCTTCATACCGCTTTCCGGCCAAGCAATTCTCGACTTCATTCCGTAAGCCGACCGAGAACAATTGGCAGTCACGAAAAGATTGGCGATGCTTATGCGGGCATGGCTTGAATTCCGTAAAGCGGTATTCGCTTGTCACGGGTGATCATGGTCAAGCCATCCGATTGGGCCTGAGCGATCAGAAACCGGTCGAACGGGTCGCGGTGATGCAATGGAAGCCGCGCCGCGCATTCGGCATGATGAAACGTCAGCGGCAGGTGGGCGAATCCCCGCTCCTCGATCAATACGTCCAGATTCTCGGGCGCGACAATCTGCTTCCTGACTCGCTTGTAGGCAATTTCCCAGCCAGTAATCGCGCTTACGAAAACGTCGTTTCGAGGGTCGGAAATGGCCGAGACGGTTTGCGGGGAGAGTTTTTCCGTATCCGACAACCACCACACCAGTACGTGAGTGTCCAGCAAGAGACGACGCGTCATCTTTCTTCTCTGGCCGGAAAGATCGTTGAGGCTTCGATGTCATTAATAAGTTCTTCATCCTCATCGTCGAAATCGGGAGACATCCAGAATTGATCCTCCAGCCCCCCCATTTTTCGACCCTGCCGATTCTCCCGATATGGCGTGAGGCACAGCCATGGTTCGCCCGCTTTGGCAATGATGACTTCTTCGCCCTGCCACGCCAGTTTGCCAAGCTTTGACAACTGGGATTTGGCTTCGTGCATGTTGACTTTCATCTTCGCCTCGAATTTAGCTAAGCTAAGTTGAACTAATAATTGCCCGTGAGCCGAGGGATGTCAAGTTTTGTTTGGAGCACTTCGTTGAGGAAACGCGCTCGGCTTGCCGGGCTTGCCGGCTTGCTTCCTTCCTTACGAAGGGTAGGCGTTGGTGTTGCATGCGGTGAACACGAGGCCGCCCCGGCGGAACTTGTAGGGCTTGCTTACAGCCGGGCTGATGACGATGTTCTCCCCGCCCGGGTGGAGACTGCGGAACGCATCGACCGGTGCGGCGTCGAGCTTTTCCGGATTGATCTTGCATTCAATAGCGTCGACTCGGTCGCGACTATGCCGAACGACGAAATCCACTTCGCGGCGGGACTTGTCCTGCCAGTAGAAGACGTTGCTTTCGTTGAGACGGGCACACAGGCTGTCCAGCACCAGGTGTTCCCATAACAACCCCCTGTCGTCGTCGCGGATCGTATTCCAGCCTTTCTCGAAAGTAACGAAGCCGGTATCGAACGCATAACACTTGGGGCGGCTGACGATTTCGCGTTTGCCGCCGCGGTGATATGGGCGCAGCAGGCGAATCGCGTGGGCCACCTGCATGGCCTCGACATGGGCCTTGACCGTGGCGCGGCTCAATTCGGCCGAACTCGCGAGCCCGGAATAGTCAAGCTGGCCCCCGCTGTGCCGCAGCAAAAGCCGAAACAGCGCCAAAAATCCCTGCCGGTTGCGGATGCCGAACAGTTCCATGATGTCGCGGGCGTAAAAACTGTCGATCCACTCGCTGAAAAATTCCGGGTCCTTGCCGGCCGCCAGCAACGGCTCGGGCAAGCCGCCGTGCAGCAATCGGCGGTCAAGTTCCGGCGCGCCGAAGGGGTCGCCGCATTCTTCCCACAGCACCGGGCACAAATGAATAGAAAGCTTGCGTCCGGCCAGCGTATCGCGGAACTTTCGCGTGGCCGCCAAGGTGGACGAACCGGTCGCCAGGATCTTTAGATGAGGATATTCGTCGGCGGCGACCTTCAGCAGCCGACTGGGATCTTCCAGGCGATGAACTTCGTCAAACACCAGAATCGAATCCGGCGACTGATCCCTGAGAAACAGTTCCGGGTCTTCAAGTGAACGAATCGTTGAAGGCAGGTCGCAATTCATGTACACCGAGCCGGGCAACATGCGGGCGATCGTCGTTTTGCCTACCCGGCGCACTCCGGAAAGCCAGACAATCGAGCGCCTCGCCCACGCTTCGTGGATGCGCGTCAACCAGAAAGGGCGTTCAATCATGTCGTCATATTACGCATTTGGCCGTCCAGATGTAAAGTACGTTGACAATTTTGAGCGCCCTCATGCGAAAGTGAAGATATTGGTGGATACTTTGGAATTCCAATGAATCACCGGTCAAAGCGAGGTAGGCATGATGAACAGATTCACGGAAACAACCCACTTCACCGGGCTTCGTTTTGCCTGGTCCGGCGTGTTGACGCTCGCATTGCTGCTGTGCGCGAACATGAGTTTCGCGGCCGAATCGGACGGCCTGCAAAAGGAGTTCTTCAATGTCGGATCGACCTTTTCAAACGTGGTAACGACGAGCCACGGAGGCGTGACGACGATTTATGTCTCCGGGCAGGTGGGTATTGCCGACGGCGAGATTCCGGAGGACTTCGGGCAGCAAGTTGAATACACCTTCGCGAATCTGCGGCGGCAGTTGCAGGCGGCGGGCGCCTCCCCGGAAGACGTTGTGCAGATTCGCACCTATATCGTGGACATAAGCAGTGAAAGAGTGTCCGCCTACAACGAGGCGAGGGTGGAGTTCTTCACCCAGCAGAACAAGCCGGCGTCGACCATGGTGGGAGTGCCGGGGCTGGTCATTCCAGAGTTGCTGGTTGAAGTCGAAGCCGTCGCGGTAATCGAGAACTAGCTGGCGGAGAGGCAGGGATTCGAACCCTGGGAGGACTTGCGCCCTCTCTTGATTTCGAGTCAAGCCCGTTCAACCGCTCCGGCACCTCTCCGAAGACGGGATTATAGACTCGAATTGAGCAGATTCCTTGGCTTTACCGGTTTTTCAGGCACACAGCCGGATGAGTGTCCCATTCCGGTTCTTCCCATTCCGGTTCATTCCGGCTTCCTATCACTTCCGGGTCTGCGCCATCGGCGCCGACCTCGGCCTCGAACCCGGTCTGAACAAGGATCAGTTGCTCGAAGCCATCGATGGTCGCGTCCCGGCCACCGGCATGCTGATGGGGCATTGCCAGCGCACGGAATAAACGGATCGACCTGACGCGCCCGGCTGGCCGGCCGGGTACTTGCGGGTCACGGGTCGTCGACTGTCTTCATGCGGTAGCCGACCCCGCGCACGTTTACGATGTATGCCGGGCGGGACGCATCGTCACCGAGTTTGCGGCGTATTTGCTTGACGAAGGTGCGGACCCGGTCCGTGTCGCCCTTTTCCGGCGTTCGCCACATTCGGCGGATCAGCAATTCGAAGGTTACGACGCGCCCGGTGTTTTCCGAGAGGGTGTGCAGCAATTCGTATTCGGTCGTGGTCAGATGCACGTCGCGCCCCGCCACGCTGACCCGCCGCTGCGAGTAGTCTATGGTCAGGTCGCCGAACACGAACGGCTCCGGGTCGGCGTGTCGGCGCAACGCCGCGCGGATGCGGGCCGTCAGTTCCGTGGACGAGAATGGTTTGACGAGGTAGTCGATGGCGCCGCTTTCCAGCGCTTTCGCGATCGTCTCATCCCTGCCGTAAGCCGAGATGAAAATCACCGGCACGTCCGCCAGTTCGGGGACACTCTCCATAAGTTCTATACCGTCAGTGCCGGGCAGCATGAGGTCGAGCAGGATGAGTTTCGGTTTTTCTTCCGCGATGATTTGCGAAATATTCTGGTATTCGGTTGTTGTGATCGGGGAGTAGCCCGCCTTGGAAAGCGTTTCCCGCACGAATCGCAGCATCTTGGGATCGTCGTCCACCACCAGGACAGATGCGCGTGCGCTGTCCTCGCCCGACAAGTCGGGCCGGTACGCTGTTCCGCTGTCCGTTTCGCGTGCGTTCGCAGCTACGGGAATAGTGAAAGCGAACTGCGTTCCCCGGCCTTGGGCGCTGGTGGCCCAGATACGCCCGCCGTGCGCCTTCACCAAGCCCTTGCAGATCGAAAGCCCCAGCCCCGACCCCTCGTCCTCCGGCGCGAGTTTGCGTAGAGACCGTGGGGGCCGGCCAGCTGCCATACCGTGTCCCTTGTCCTTGATCGATATTTCAACGTACTCGCCTTCGCGCACCGCGGTCACCTGGATTGGCGAGGACACCGGCGAGTGCTGCATGGCATTGGCGAGGAGATTGCTGAGCACCTGAACGATGCGATTTTTGTCGGCCAGCACCGGGGGCAATGTCCTCGGCAAGTCGATGAGAATGGCATGCTCGCTGCCGCTGTTTTGGAACGCGTTTCGAGCCTGTTCCACCATCGAGATCAGTTCCATCGGTTCCGGCGTGACCGACAGCGTGCCTCCGGCGATACGCCCGGCGTCGAGCAGGTCGCCGATAAGCCCGCGCATGTGATCGGTCTGTTCGTCAATGATCCGGAACATTTGCTCCGCTTCGGACGGGTCCAGTGGCGGAGGGGTCCCCAGCATGGTGCTGGCGGAGCCCTTGATGGCCGCCAGCGGCGTGCGCAACTCGTGGCTCACCAAAGCCAGGAATTGCGCGCGGGACCGCTCCAGTTCCTCGAATTTGGCCAGATCCTGCAAGGTGATGACCGCCGAGAGCACCTCGCCTTGCGTGGAACGGACCGGCGTGACGTTGATGAGCGTCTTGATGCTGCGTCCGTCCGGCATCGAAAGTTCCACTTCCTCGGCGCCCACGGTATTCAGGCGGACAATCGGAATTTCGCTGAATGGGAGTTCTCTTCCATCCCCGCGCCGGCACGTGATCGCCCCCATCAGTTGCTCCGGCGTGAGACCGGGCATGCACAGCCCTTCCACGATCCGCGCCGCTGTCCGATTGAGCGACACCGGCCGACCGCTGTGCGCGTCGCACACCACCACACCTACGGGAGAGGTCTCCACGAGCGCCTCGAGATGCGCGCGCGCCTGCCGCTCATCGTGGTGCGCGCGCGCATTGGCGATGGCGGTGGCGGCCTGGGAGGCGAACAGCACGAGCACCTCCTCGTCCTCGTCCGTGAACGTCTGTCCGTCTTCCTTTTCTCCCAGGAAGAAACTGCCGACATGCGTTCCCTGGTACCGCATCGGGGTGGACTGGAAGGTTTTTGTCATCATCAGGCGAGTGGAAAACCCGAGTTTCCGCGCGTAATCGGGCAGATCGTCCAGTCGCACCACTTCAGGCAGGTTGCGGAAGTGTTCGAAAAGCCGCGGCCCGTCCGGCCACCGCGCCATCTGCGTCCGCTCCTCTTCGGTGAGCCCGGACGTGATGAATGCCTGCGGTTGTCCGGCCTCGTCGACCGTGGTGATAATGCCGTAGCGGGCGCTCGTCAACTCGCGGGCGTTGGCGACGACCTCCTGCAGCACGACATTCACATCGAGGCTCGCGCTCACCCGCAGAACCGCCGCGCTCAATCGCGACATACGCTCGCGCAGCGCGTTCACGTGCGCCTCCAGATCCTGGTATGGCCCTTCCAACACTTAGTTCCGATTCAAACCAAGCGCACTATTTAACTCGTTGGTATGAATTTTTCAACAGCCATTGCTTGCCGGATGCGCGAAGCACATGAAAAGCGCACGATTTAACTCTAAATTCACATGTAATAAACATTTAAAAATTCCCGCATTCTGCGAAAATCCGTCGCGCCCGGATGGGGCGAGAGTCGAAGCGCGCTCCGGTGGCGAATTCTCCACGTGGAAATTCCGTGCCCGCCCTGTGGATGCACGCAACAGAATAGGATTGTAGCGACTAATGGTCACTTATGAATTTTGCTCCAGACTTCGCCGTCTCCGCGCGGCATCCCTCATTGCCTTTCTTTGGGCGCTCGCCGGTCTTGGCGTCGGCGTTGAATCCGCCCTTGCCCAGACCGGGCCGACCGTGACCGTCGTTGGCGGGGGCGCCGTGACGGAGGGGGAGCCGGCGCTCTTCACGGTGTCGGCCTCGCCCGCGCCCGCGAACGATCTGGAGACTCTCCTGCGCGTATACGACGCGAACAGTCCCAGCGACTTCCTGGCGGCGGACGACGAAAAAACCCATAAGGTCATGATCGCGGCCGGCGCGACGAGCGCCACATTGAGCATCCCGACCGTCGACGACGCCGACAACGAGCCGGACGGCGACATCGAGATTCTGCTCGGCCCCAACTCGGCCTACACGCGCGGCACTCCGGACACGGCAAGCGTGAGGGTAAGGGATAACGATGTCCCGCCGCTGCCGACGGGCCTGACTCTGCAGCTCGACAGCAGGATCTTCCAGGAGGGCGGTTCGTTCACCTGGACGATCACCTTGACGCCGGCGGGCACGTCCTTCGAAGGCGACAGGCGCGCGAAGGTGGTTTTTACGTCTCCCGAGGTGTCTCCCTTTAACGACCGAATGGTCGTCGTGGATGTCGTCTTGCCCGGGGGCGCCAATTCGGTGAGTGGTACGGACACGGTTCCTTCGGACGCGGACTGTGATCCGAATAACTACGAGGTCTATGGCATCGCTCATGTGTATAACAGCTCTCTGGACGCAATCCCGGTAGGCGTCACCGAACCGTCCGATTGCGGCGGCGGGACCGGCACTGGCGGCGGGACCGACACTGGGACCGGCACTGGCGGCGGCGCCGACAGTGGGACCGGCGCTGGTGATCCCGCCCTGTCCTCCGATGCGGCGCTGCGCGCGCTCACCGGGCATGTGAGTACGGACGGCGCGGACTTCGACAACGCCCTGACGCTGGCCCCGGACTTTTCGGCGGAGACGGAAAGCTACACGGCCGCCGTGCCGCATGCGGCCGCGCACGTGACGCTGACCCCGACGGTCAACGACCCGGCCGCCGCGGTGCGGATAGGCCTGCGAGGCGCGGCGCCCGCCGGGGTGACGAGCGGCGGGCCCAGCCCCGCCATCGCGCTCGCGGTGGGAGAGAACGTCATTGAGGTTGCGGTCACGGCCGAGGACGGGAGCACGGTGAGAACCTACGCCGTGACGGTCACGCGCGAGGCCGCCGCGGTGGCGCTCGACGCCGCCGCGTCCCGCGAACATCTGTTTCCGCTGTTCGCCGACGGGGCCGGCTTCCGCAGCCGTTTGTTCCTGACCAATGTCTCGAGTCCGGACAACCGTTGCGCATTGGAGTTGTCCGACGCGGAACTGGACGCCGCCCGATTCGAAGCGCACGCCGCGCTGACCGCGACGGACGCGGGCGCGGACATCGACCTCGGCGAATTCGGCGCCAGCGTCACGCTGACGACCGCCGGCGAGGGAGATCTGGCCTTCGGTTACGCGAAACTCGCCTGTACGGAGCCGGCGGTGGCGCGCATGCTGCTCGTTCAGGAAAGCGATGGCGCGCCGGCCGCCATGACGAATCTGGAAAGCGTAGAGGCGCTAAACACTTTCCAGTTTCCGGTGTTGCCCCGTCTGGGCCGGCTGGGACTGGTCCTCGCCAATGAAAACACGCTCGAAGCCGCCTGCGCCGTGGAAGTTGAGACCACCGATGGCGCAAGCGTCGGCGGGGGCGATATCGCC
>JANQSV010000215.1 GCA_028279115.1 Pseudomonadales bacterium | reverse complement strand
AAGAGGATTGTAGTAGTAACAGGCAGTAGCAGAGGCATTGGAGCTGCCACTGCCATTAAGGCAGCCGAGCTTGGGTATGAAGTTTGTATCAATTTTGTCGAAAACGAATCTGCTGCGTTAAATGTTGCAGAAAGAATTAGAAGCCATCATGGAAAGTGTATAGTTGTTAAGGCTGACATTAGTAAAGAAAAAGAAGTGATAAGACTTTTCGAAGAAGTCGACAAGGAACTTGGGACTGTAACAGCGTTGGTTAACAACGTTGGTGTGGTGAGAGAAAAAGCGCGACTTTCTGAAATGACCGGGGACAGGATCAACTACATTTTAACCGCCAATGTTTTAAGTTGCTTTTTGTGTAGCCGTGAAGCAGTCCGCAGAATGGGAATCTCTTTTGGCGGAAACGGAGGAAATATTGTAAATGTATCTTCTGCAGCTTCCAGACTTGGCGCTTCTGGAGAATATATAGATTATGCGGCTTCTAAAGGCGCAATGGACACACTGACAATCGGATTGTCAAAAGAAGTGGCTTCGGATGGCATAAGGGTTAACAGCGTTCGACCTGGGTATATTTTCACGGATATTCACGCAAATAGCGGCGACCCTGAAAGAGTTGAAAAATTGGCAAAAAGCCTCCCTATGCAAAGGGGCGGAGACCCGAATGAAGTGGCAGATGCTATTTTGTGGCTATTGAGTGAGGAGGCCTCTTACGTCACCGGTAGCTTTATCGATTTAGCGGGCGGCAGATAGATCCGACCCTTGCATAACCTTGTGGCGTGTGATGTCTATTCTCGCCGCCCACACAAGGACGTCGCAGTCCAGGACAAATCTCACGTTCTGTTGCTTCGGTAGTTATTCATGATGGGTACGGAATGTCATTTTTGTTGTAGAATATCTGACAAAATCGAACGAGGTTCCGATTCATGCGCGGTCTCCCCAAACGTATCATGGAGTACACCGAAGCCCTTCCGGAGGCCACACCCTTGTGCCCTGGCGCTTTACTGCACCTTGGCAACCGTGCTTCGGTCGACCAGGCGCTTTCGCGACTTTCCCGTTCCGGCAGATTGATCAGGGTGTCCCATGGGATTTACATGCGTCCGATCAAGACGCGTTTTGGTATTCGAAACCCCAGCATCGGCAAGGTTATTGCTGCACTGTCGGAACTTTGGGGAGAGACGATAGTGCCATGCGGCGGCGCGGCCGCGAATCGACTCGGGCTTACTACGCAGAATCCGATTCGCATGGTTTATCTTACTTCCGGACCCACACGGCGATTGCGTTTCGGGACGCATTCCGTTGAGTTACGCCATTCTCCTCGCTGGCAGCTTGCGGCGCCTTACCGAAAGGCTGGAGAAGTCATTCGCGCGTTGGCATGGTTGGGCCCCGCCGAGGTGGAGGAAAACCTCAATGCGGTGCTACCGGAACTCTCCGAGGGCGAACTTGACGAACTCGCTTCCGCGAGAGCGATCATGCCGAATTGGTTGGCAGAATCAGTAAGTTTGAGACTTTCCCATGCCTGAGACGCACTACCAGAGTTTGCCGGAAAACGAACGTCGCGAAGCATTGGAAGTAGCGGAAATCAGTAGTGGTAGCAAAGCGCATCTGCTTGAAAAAGATATTTGGATCGTCGCGGCTCTGGGAGTTTTGTTCGAATCGCAAGTTGCCGAACACTTGATTTTCAAGGGCGGCACCTCGCTGTCAAAGGTTTGGCGGGCGATACACCGTTTTTCTGAAGATGTTGACATCACATACGATATTCGCGCCATCGCTCCCGACCTTGTTGCCGGATCCGGAGAAGAGGCATTGCCGCCAACGCGCAGCCAGCAAAAGCGTTGGACGCGCGAAATTCGCAGCCGGCTTGGCGAATGGGTTCGAGAATACGCAAGTCCGACCATCTATGCGGGACTCGCACAATTGGGCTTTGATGCCGAGGTTCGCGCCGATGCTGACCGGGTGTGGGTAATCTACAAGCCATTATTTGCGGAAACTGGATTCGTGCGTCCCGAAGTGCTCGTCGAATTCGATGCGCGCTCCACCGGTGAACCACGTTCAAACCGGCATGTTCTGTGTGATGCGGCCACACATTTGCCGGGTGTTAAGTTCCCCGAAGCTCATCCAAACACGATGTTTGTGGAAAGGACATTCTGGGAAAAGGCGACAGCGGTCCATGTATATTGCCGCCAGCAGCGTCGGCGCGGTGAACGGCAGTCGAGGCACTGGCATGATCTGGCGCGACTTGACGAAGCCGGAGTCGCGGCAAACGCGTTCGCGGACCGTGAACTCGCGCTTGCTGTCGCTCGCCACAAGGCAATGTTCTTTTCAGAGAAGGACGCCAACGGAATTCGCGTAGACTACGAGGCTGCGGTTTCCGGCGGCTTGCAACTCGTTCCGTCGGGAGGTGCGTATTCGGTATTGGCCGACGATTATGCGAGAATGCTGGCTGACGGTATGTTGCCGGACGATTCCGAGTCATTCGATGAATTGATGGAGCGTTGTGCAAAGATTGAGATGTTGGCCAACTCCTTGCGGTCTAGCACACCGAAGCCGCAGCCGATGTGACGATAACAATCCCACCTAGGGAGACATAATGCCCGAACGCATTTACACATCGTCCGGCGATGGCCAATTGAACGCCATCGACGAATCGCCGTTTTCTACGGAAGACGAACTTCAGGCGCTCGTAGCCAAGCACCCGGAACTGCTTGACGGCGAGCAAATTCGTCCAGGGGATGCGATACGCTGGATTCTTGTTACCCGCGAGAAAGGAATCGCAGAGTCTTCCGGCGGGGCTGCAAGATGGTCCGTTGATCATTTGTTCATCGATCAAGACGCTGTGCCGACTCTTGTGGAATTGAAACGCAGTTCGAATACGGAAATAAGACGCACAATCGTCGGTCAACTGTTGGAGTATGCGGCGCACGCCTCCGAGACTTGGTCAGCGGAGGAACTGCGCAAAGCATTCGAAAGCAAGACAAGCAATCAAGAACGCGATGCACAACAAGAGCTTGCGCAGTTGCTCCAGACAGATGGCGAGCCGGATGTGGACAAGTTCTGGGGCGCCGTATCCACAAACCTTGCAGCAAGAAGATTGCGCCTGTTGTTCGTTGCGGACGAGATTCCCGACGAGCTTGCAAGAGTCGTGGAATTTCTCAACGCGCAGATGCCGAACATTGAAGTTCTGGCAGTCGAGATCAAGCGATTTGACGGCAATTCGTCCCAGACGCTCGTGCCTCGAATCATCGGCAGGACATCGGGGGTTCGCGAATCCAGTCAACGACTTACACGCGAATCATTTTTGGAAAAGTTTTCGGATGACCAGGCGAGAGACCTCGCTAGCCTCTTGATTAAATCTGCGGAGCGATCAGGCGGCAGCATCAGTTACGGTAAAGATCATGGGTTGAGTATTCGAGTAAATTGTCCAGTTTGGCAGCGACCGATCACGGTTGCCTGGTTCTATTCGGTGACTGGCACCGGATGGCAGCGCACACGAGAATTCTCGTTCGGCGCAAGCGTGCTTGAATATGATATCCCCGCAGAACTGCGGGTATTGCTTGACCGATGGGTATCACAATTCTCGATGGATAGTTTTGCTGAAGACGTTTCAAGCAAGGGTGTTAAGGCATGGTCCGTCAGTCACGGCGAAGCGCCTCAACATCAGGAACTACTTGTGGACCGCCTTCAAACCATGATATCGGAATTGGCAGCGCTCTGACCTTAACTGACGAATCCTCTCAACTTGAACCAGAACGTTATAGTTCAGGACAAATCTCATATTCTGCGGCTACGAATGCGGCGTTTACGGTGCGATTGAATTATTATGCAGACAATTCGTTGTCCCGATTGGCTTGTCGAGGAATTCATCATGAAACGACTCGGATTACTGTCGATTTTCTTTTCGGCCATGCTGTTGCTGATCCCTTTGGCCGACGCACAGCAGGAAAGCGGCGAAGATGCAATCAAGGCGCTGTTGATCGGGAGTTGGCGCCTGGTCCAGTTTGATGCGATTGGCGAAGACGGGGAAACGGTGCGGCGCCCCTACTCGACGGGGCGGATCGATTATCAGGCGACCGGCCTGATGAACGCGCAATTGATGCCGGAAGATTGGGGCGACAGCGACGGGGCAGGCAGCGCGGGAGCGGGATACGTCGCGTATTTCGGCACTTTCAGCGTCGACATCGAAAGGCAGGCGGTCATCCATCATGTGGAAGGCGCGTACAATCGCAACATGCTCGGTCAATCCATGTCGCGCTATTACGAGTTTTCCGACGACGGCAATACGCTGTTCCTCGAAGTGCGCAACAACGGCAGGACAAACGCGAGACTGCGTTGGGCTCTGGTCGTCGAAGACTAGCGCACCGATTCGGGTCGCCTGGACGCTTGAATAAGGCGCGGCGGCAAAAATTCGTGTCCTGAGGGGTACTTTCGGCTTGCTATAATTCACGGTTCCTCTATGGGAGGTGCGGATCCATGCCGAACAGCGAAGCCATTCGCGAACTTGTTGCCGCCTGCGTCGGGCAAGTGGGCGCGCCTGTTACCGCGCTGCGGAAGATCGTGGAAACCCATGGTCATATCGAGGACGAGCACGTCAGCATCGTCGCCGACGTCTTCAATCTGAGCCTCGCGGACGTACGCGGGATCGTTTCCTTCTACGCCGACTTTCGCACTTCGCCGCGTGGGCGCAAGCATATTCGCATTTGCCAGGCCGAAGCCTGCCAATCGGTTGGGTCCCGTGCGCTTACGAAAGAGATGACAGAGGCGCTCGGCATAGCACTCGGCGAGACCAGCGAAGATCACGCTGTCAGCCTGGAAGGCGTCTACTGCCTGGGACTTTGCGCCTCGGGCCCTTGCGCCATGGTAAACGAACGCATACTGGTGCACGCCACCAGGGAGGAACTGCTGACGTGAGCAGAGTCCTGGTTCCCAACGAAGCTCTCGCCAACGCGCTTGGCGCGAACGAGCTTGCGCGCGAACTGCAGGCGAGAGGCCATGAAGTCATCCGCACCGGCGGCTTCGGGCTGGCCTGGCTGGAACCCATGCTCGTGATCGACGGCGAGGCCTACGGTCCCGTGCGGGACCTGGACGCCCTGGACGCCGTCGCTCTCGGTCCGCTTGCCGAATTGCCGGAGCTTGCGCGCCAGCGGCGCATCGTTTTCGACCGCTGCGGTCACGTCGACCCCATGGAATACGACGCTTCCTGGCTGCTTGAACAACTCGAACGCGAACCGCGCGAGATTATCGGGGAAATCAAGGCCAGCGGGCTTCGGGGCCGCGGCGGCGCGGGCTTCCCGGCGCACATCAAGTGGCAAACCGTTTTCGATACGCCCGCACCGCAAAAATACATCGTCGTCAACGCAGACGAAGGCGATTCGGGCACTTTCGCCGACCGGCTCATCATGGAAGGCGATCCCTTCCGTCTGATCGAAGGCATGATGATCTCGGGCCATGCCACCGGCGCCGACAAGGGGATCGTCTACTTGCGATCCGAATACCCGTTGGCGGCTGAAATCTTCGCGAACGCCATGGACAAGGCAAGGGCGCTCGGCCTACTGGAAAGATTCGACATCGAACTCTTCATCGGCGCCGGCGCCTATATCTGCGGCGAAGAGACTTCCTTGCTCGAAAGCCTCGAAGGCAAGCGCGGAGAAGTCCGTTTCAAGCCTCCCGTCCCCGCTGTCGCCGGACTTTTCGGCCAGCCGACGCTTGTCCACAACGTCATCACGCTTTGCTCGGTGCCGGGCATACTCGACCTGGGCGGCAAAGCCTACGCCGAAATCGGCACAGGCGCTTCGACGGGCACCAGCACCTTCCAGCTCGCGGGCAACATCAAGCGAGGCGGGCTCTATGAACTGCCCTTCGGCATCAGTCTGCGCGAGCTCGTCGAAGATTGGGGCGGCGGTACGCGAACGGGGCGTCCGTTCGGCGCGGCCCAGGTGGGCGGGCCGCTCGGCGCCTATCTCCTCGAGCGTCACTTGGACACGCCCCTCGGCTACGAAGACATGGCCGCATTGGGCGCCGGCATAGGGCATGGCGGGTTGGTCGTGTTCGACGACACGGTAGACCTTGTGCGGCAAGCCCATTACGCCTTCGAATTTTGCGCGCATGAATCCTGCGGCAAGTGCACGCCCTGCCGGATCGGCTCGGTGCGAGGCAAAGAAGCTGTAGCGGCGCTGGCTTCAGGCGGGTACACTGAAGACAGGCTTGAAGTCATTGACGAGCTTTGCGATCTGATGGAGCAGGCGAGCTTGTGTCAGATGGGAGGCATGACCCCGATTCCGGTGCGAAGCGCGCTGGGCGGAGTTTTGTCCCGCGGTTCCCGCAATGAAAAATTCCATGGTGGAATTGTTCGGAAAAACAGGGAGAGTGAACGGGGGTAGACCCAGAATGAGACTCGACGATCCTGACTATGGCACACCGGCCTCGGCCAGCGAGGAGCAGGTAGCCGTCACCATCGATGGCTCGCAGATCACGGTGCGGGCAGGCACCTCCATTATGCGCGCCGCCATCGAGGCCGGCATACCCGTGCCGAAACTTTGCGCGACGGACAACATGGAAGCATTCGGCTCCTGCCGCCTGTGCCTGGTGGAGGTCGAAGGGCGCAGGGGCGTACACGCTTCCTGCACCGAGCCCGTTCGCGAAGGCATGCGGGTGCGGACGCAAAGCGGGAAACTCGCGAAACTTCGCCGCGGCGTCATGGAACTTTACATCTCCGACCATCCGCTCGACTGCCTTACCTGCAGCGCGAATGGGGATTGTGAGCTCCAGGACATGGCGGGCGCCGTGGGCTTGCGCGAAGTCCGCTACGATGAAGGCGAGAATCACCTGAGCGCCGCGGTCGACGCTTCCAATCCCTATTTCGTTTTCGACCCTTCCAAGTGCATCGTCTGCTCGCGTTGCGTGCGCGCCTGCAGCGAGGTGCAAGGCACGTTCGCGTTGACCATCGACGGGCGCGGCTTCGATTCGTCCGACAAGACCGGCGCGGAAGATTTCTTCGATTCCGAATGCGTTTCCTGCGGCGCCTGCGTGCAGGCCTGCCCGACCGCGACGCTGATGGAAAAGACCGTGGTCGAGGAAGGCGTGCCGGACCGCAGCGTTCGAACGACCTGCGCCTATTGCGGCGTCGGCTGCTCGTTCCGCGCCGAACTCAAGGGCGATCAGGTCGTGCGCATGGTGCCCGACAAGTTCGGCAAGGCCAATCACGGCCATTCCTGCGTCAAGGGGCGCTTCGCCTGGGGCTATGCGAACCACCCGGAGCGGGCTGTAAAGCCCCTCGTTCGCGACAAGATCACCGAGCCCTGGCGCGAAGTCTCCTGGGACGAGGCCATCGCCGAGGCAGCCTCGCGCCTGAAGGCGATTCAGGCCGAGCATGGCCTGCACGCCATCGGTGCCGTCACCTCGGCGCGTTGCACCAACGAAGAGATCTGGACCGTGCAGAAGATGGTGCGGACCGCCTTCGGCAGCAATAACGTCGACACCTGCGCGCGGGTCTGCCATTCCCCCACCGGCTACGGACTCAAGCAAACCTACGGAACCTCGGCCGGCACCCAGCATTTCGATTCGGTCCTGCACGCGGATACCATCGTGGTCATCGGCGCCAATCCGACCGACGGGCATCCGGTCTTTGCATCGCTCCTCAAGCGCAGGCTTCGCGAGGGCGCCGGGTTGATCGTCCTGGACCCGAGACGCATCGATCTGGTTCGTTCGCCGCATGTCGAGGCCGAGTTGCACCTGCCGCTGCTGCCCGGCACCAATGTGCCGATGATGAACGCCTTCGCGCATGTCGTGGTGACCGAGGGACTCGTCGACGAGGACTTCGTGCGAGAGCGTTGCGATCCTGAATCCTTCGAGGAATGGCGCGAGTTCGCGGCGCGCCCGGAAAACGCCCCCGAAGTCGTGCAGGAAATCACGGGCGTTTCCGCTGCGGACATACGCGCCGCCGCCCGTCTCTATACATCGGCGAGAAACTCAGCCATCTATTACGGTCTCGGCGTCACCGAGCACAGCCAGGGCTCGACCATGGTTATGGCCATGGCGAATCTCGCCATGGCGACCGGAAACATCGGCCGCGAAGGCGTCGGCGTCTGCCCGCTGCGCGGCCAGAACAACGTTCAGGGTTCCTGCGACATGGGATCCTTCCCCCATGAGCTTTCCGGCTATCAGCAAATCGTCGAAGCCTCGGTGCGCGAGAAATACGAAGCCGCCTGGCGGGTGGCGCTTCTGCCCGAGCCCGGCATGCGCATTCCGAACATGCTCGACGCCGCCCGCGGCGGCAGCTTCAAGGGCATTTTCATCCAGGGCGAGGATCTGGCGCAGTCGGACCCCAACACGCAAGGCGTCGAGGCCGCGCTCGGCAATATGGATTGCGTAATCGTGCAGGATCTGTTCCTGAACGAGACCGCCAAGTTCGCGCACATCTTTCTGCCCGGCGCCTCCTTTCTCGAAAAGGACGGCACCTTCACCAACGCCGAGCGGCGCATCAACCGCGTCCGCAAGGTGATGCAGCCGAAGTCGGGCAAATCCGAATGGGAGGCGGTGCAGGCTCTCTCGGCGGCGATGGGTTACCCCATGCGCTACGAGTCCGCCGAGGACATCATGGCCGAGATCGCGAGCCTGACGCCGGACTTCGCGGGGGTCACCTACGAGAAGCTCGACCGCCTGGGGAGTGTGCAATGGCCCTGCAACGACGCCGCGCCCGAAGGCACGCCCATCATGCACGAGGCGCAATTCGTGCGCGGCAAGGGCCGGTTCATGCTCACGGACTATCAACCGACCGATGAGCGCACCAGCCGCAAGTATCCGCTGCTGCTGACCACCGGACGCATATTGACCCAATACAATGTAGGCACGCAGACCCGGCGCACGGAAAACATCGAATGGCTGGACGAAGACCGGCTCGAAATTCATCCCGCCGACGCCGAAATGCGCGGCGTCCATACGGGTGACAGCGTGTCCATCTCCAGCCGCATGGGCGAGATCGTTCTCAAGGCGGACGTGACGACGCGCGTCGCGCCGGGCGTTGTCTACACCACCTTTCATCATCCGGCGACCGGCACCAATGTGGTCACCACCGATTTGAGCGACTGGGCCACCAATTGCCCGGAGTACAAGGTCACCGCGGTCGAGATTCAGCCCGCCAATCACGTCTCCGCCTGGCAGCAGGAATTCCGGCATCGGGAACAGCGGCAGCGCGAGCTCCTGCCCGAGGAATGAGCGAACCCATGAGCGACGTCATGGTCGCCGGGCCGCGGGCGGCCGGGAGCCTGCAGCGCCAGGTCACGCGCCTGAATGCGGCGGGAACGGAACGCGCGGGCGATGCGGTCAGCATCGAGGAGCCGCTTGAAATCCGCCTCTCGTTCAGCGACGGGCAGGTTCGCCGCGAACAAAGCGTCGCCGTCACCATGCGGACCCCCGGCGCGGACGAAGCGCTGGCTACAGGCTTTCTCGCCGGGGAAGCCATCATCGGCAATCCGGCCGATATCCGGCGTATCGACCACTCGGGGCCGCCGAGCCCGGACAAGGGATTGCGCAATGTCTTGCGGGTGGAACTCGAGGACTGGGTACGGGT
>JANQSV010000204.1 GCA_028279115.1 Pseudomonadales bacterium | reverse complement strand
TTCAGCCCGGCGAACTCGTCTCCGGCGTCGAACCCGCCACCGGCAAACTGCCTTCCGCCGAGCGCCTGAGTGAATTGTTCTCCCGCGCCAGCCTCGCTCCGGAGCGGCATGTCGTCGCCATCGACGACGAGGGTGGCGGCTGGGCGGGAAGACTGATCTGGACTCTCGACGTGCTCGGCCATACGCGCTACAGCCTGCTCAACGGCGGCGTGATCGCCTGGGCCGGCGCCGGACTGCCGCTCGAAAGCGGTCTCCGCGAGGAAAAGGCGCGCCCCTTCGAAGCGCGAATCGACCGTTCTCCCATCGCCGACAGACAACAGGTGCTCGATCAACTCGACGACCCAGACAGCGTCGTCTGGGACGCGCGTTCGCCCGAGGAATACGCCGGCGTCCGCGTCACCGCCCGGCGCAACGGCCATATTCCCGGCGCGGTAAATCTCGATTGGCTGGAACTGATAGACCGGAGCCGGGACCTGCGCCTGCGGCCGCTGGAGGAATTGCGCGCGCGGCTGGCGGAACTGGGCATCGTTCCCGGCAGGAAGATCATTGCTCATTGCCAGACGCACCATCGCTCCGGCCTGGCCTATTTCGCCGGCAAGGCTCTCGGCCTCGATATCCGCGCTTACGACGGCTCCTGGTCGGAATGGGGCAACGCCGACGATACGCCGGTGGAAAATTGAGCCCGATGCGGCGCCTGTTCGTACTCCCGCAATATCTGCTGCCGCAGCGGCTGCTGACCTCGGTCGCCGGCGCCCTTGCCTGCGGCGAAGTCCTTGCCGGGCTGCTGATCCGCCTCTTCATCCGCCGCTATCGCGTGGACATGAGCGAGGCGCTCGATCCGGATCCGTCGAGCTATCGCAATTTCAACGAATTCTTCACCCGCGAACTCAAACCCGGTGCGCGACCGCTGGCGGGCGAGGCCGGTTCCGTGCTCTGCCCCGCCGACGGCGCGGTCAGCGAACTCGGCGCGATCGACGGCGAAAGACTGTTGCAGGCCAAGGGCCGCCATTTCGAATTGCGCGACCTGCTCGGCGGCGACGGCGAACTGGCCCGGGAACTGGGCGGCGGGCGCTTCGTCACGATCTATCTCTCGCCGCGGGATTATCATCGGGTGCATATGCCGCTGCAGGGCAGGCTGCTGCAAACCCGGCATATCCCGGGCAAACTGTTTTCGGTGAACGAGGCGAGCACGGCGCTGATTC
The DNA here is from genome assembly GCA_028279115.1 of Pseudomonadales bacterium. Classification (GTDB taxonomy): domain Bacteria; phylum Pseudomonadota; class Gammaproteobacteria; order Pseudomonadales; family Pseudohongiellaceae; genus UBA9145. The sequence goes on along the minus strand of JANQSV010000204.1, from coordinate 371 downwards.
CAGGCCTGTTCAGCCGCAACGAACGCCTGGTCAGCGTGTTCGAAGGCGAATGCGGCCGTTTCGCGGTCGTGATGGTAGGCGCGATGATCGTCGCGGGCATCCGCGCGGTGTGGGACGAGCCCGGTCGCGAAGGTCGATTACGCGCGCCGGAGCGGGACTTCTCGGACCGCGGCCCCACGCTCGCCGCCGGCGCGGAAATGGGCCGCTTCGAACTCGGCTCCACGGCGATTCTGCTGTTCCCGCCCGGCGCGATGGAATTCGAACCCGGCCTGGCGCCCGGAGACAGCCTCCGAATGGGCGGCAAAATCGGCCGGTTATTGCCGAAAGAATATCTAGGAGAAGGAACTTGAATTCTGCACAATGTGAGTCGC
>JANQSV010000196.1 GCA_028279115.1 Pseudomonadales bacterium | reverse complement strand
TTGTTTGTCCGCGCGCGATCCGCCTTGTTTCCTGCCGCTACGCCCGGTCGCTTGCCTCGCTGAGAAGGTATTCGTGTATCAGGCGCGCGGCCAAACAAGGGGGTCACTCCAGAGGCCACTTGCCGGCCTCGCGCCTGAACGAGGCACAATGGCGATTTCATGCCTGAATGGGTGGCCTTGTCCATGGCGGGGAAAAAGTTCGTTCGAAAGGAAATCCCGAGAATGCTTCGAAATTCTCTGAATAGAATTTCAATTGATTCGTTTCGCAGTTAGAGTGGGTGTCCTTTGACGCTACATCCGTCTTCGTCAACGATCAAATCCATGTGCGGGCCATGGGACACCCATCGAAATTCATCATCGAAATTCATCTACGATTTGGCCATGAATCGAGAACATATCTCTCGAAATTGCTAACATGCGTGCAGCTAAAAACCATATCAACCCGAGTGTTCGTTTGTCCCCCGCGTTCTCCAGCTTGCGCCGTCCGCAATCTGTCCTCGCCGCCGCATTGACCGTCGCCGCGGCCAACAGCGCTGCGCAAACCGATACGATCGAGGAAATCCTGGTGACCGCGGCCACCGGCAGCCGCATCGTCCGCCAGGGAGACTCGCCCTCCCCGCTTTCAATCTACGACAGCCGGACATTGCTCGATTCCGGGCTGAAGGATATCCGCGACCTCGTCGGCGTTCTCTCCATCAATGCCGGCGCGGAAAACAACTCCGACAACCTGACCCAGAACTACACCGTCGGCACCGCCAACATCAATTTGCGCGGGCTCGGCGTCGCGTCCACGCTGGTGCTGTTGAACGGCCGGCGGCAAGTACTGTCCGTGGCCCAGACCGACGACGGTTCGAGTTTCGTGGACCTCGCCGGCCTGGTTCCCATGCTGGCCGTCGAACGGGTCGAAATTCTCAAGGACGGCGCCGCCGCGATTTACGGTTCGGAAGCCGTCGCCGGCGTCGCCAACTTCATTACCCGGCGGGGTTTCGAGGGCGTCGAGTTGCAGGCCGAATACCGCAGCCGGGTCGGCGACGGCTCGCAGGACGACCTCACGCTGGACGGCGTGGCGGGCGGCAGCTTCGGGGGCAACGGGGAATATCTGGTCGCGGCGAGCTATCTTGACCGCAGCAGTCTCGTGCTGATCGAAGTGGACTGGCTGCGCCCGGCCACCAGCGGGTTCGGCCATCCCGGCAGTTTCAACGTGCCCTCGCTGGGCCGAACCTTCGCCGACCCCGGCTGCGAGCAATACGCGGGACTGTTGCAGACATTGCCCGGCGACAGCGCGATCTGCCGATTCGACTACGGTCCGCAACTCACCGCCGTTCCCAACGAACAACGCCTGCAGACCTGGGGCCGGGTGGACTGGGACAGCGGCGACGCCGGAAACTTCTGGGCCGAACTCGGCTATGCGAGCAATGACATCAACCGCGACGTGTCGCCCAGCTTTCCGGTGCTGAACACGCCGGTCGTCCCCGCGTACCACCCGGGAAATCCGTTCGGCGAGGACGTCTTTTTCCAGGGCCGGCCCTACGGCTACGGACAGCCGCCAGAAGTGAACTACTACGAACACGACACGGCGAGGCTGGCGACAGGTTTCGAGGGTACGATCACGGACACGGCTTCATGGAACGTTTCGCTGGTCCATGCGCGGAACGACGCCCTGCTCAATCCGCGGGACGTGGTCGCCGACAACTTCCAGGCGGCGCTGCGGGGTTTCGGCGGCAGCGGCTGCAACGCGAATCCGCTGGACGCCGGTTCGGAACAGGCGGGCACGGGCGGCTGCCTGTTCTTCAACCCCTTCAGTTCCAGCTTTGACGCACGCCCGGGCGAAGCGCTGCACAATCCGTCTCAATTGCGCCCATTCATCATCGGCGACTATCTGGGCGACGGAAGATCGCAACTGACGACGCTGGAAGCGAATGTCACGGGCTATCTGCCCCGGCGCGGCGGAGGCTACGCCGCGGGCGTGCAGTTCCGCGATCAGTCGCTGAGCTTTGCCTACAATGACATTACGCGCCGGGACGGCTTCGCGTTCCTGATCGGCAACCCCGACTTCGACGCCGACGACCAGGTTCGTGCGGCCTATGGCGAAGTCTGGCTGCCGTTTTCGGAAAACCTGGAAATCACCGGCGCATTACGTTACGAGGACTACGGCGAAGGCGTGGGCGATACGCTCGATCCGAAAGTCACCTTGCTCTATCGGGTCACCGACGCCGTCGCGATTCGCGGATCCTACAGCACGTCGTTCCGCGCGCCGTCGCCCTTCCAGACTCTCGGCGTGCAGACCAATTTCACCAACATCGTCGATCACGACGGTTCCCGGACATTTGCCGGCCGCCGTACGCTGGGCGATCCGAACCTGAAACCGGAAACCTCCGGCGCGTTCAACGCAGGCATCTCCTGGCGCGGCGCCGGGAACTGGGAGTTCAACGCCGATTACTGGCGCTATTCGTTCGAAGACGTGCTGCGCAAGGAGAACGCCCAGGCCATCGTCAATGCCGACCCGTTCGATCCACGCATCGAACGCACGTCCGCGGGCACGATTTCCATCGTCAACGTCGCCTTCATCAATGCCGACCGCATTGAAACCTCCGGTATAGACCTGTCGGCGAACGCGACTGTGGACACCCGCGGCGGATCGATCGACGCCTGGGCCGAGGCGACGTGGATGCTCGAATACGACGTGATCAACGCGGGCGTGGCCGTTGACGCCCTGGGCAAACTCAATCGCGCCAATGTCGGCGCCCCGAATCAGCGCCTGCGGGCGGCCGCCGGCGCCAGTTGGTCCACGGACGGCGTGCAGCTCACGGGCCTGCTGCGGCACGTCGGCGGCTACGAGGACGACGGCGGCGGATCGATCGACGGCTTCACCACCCTGGACCTGAACGCCCACAAGCCCGCCGAGCGGCCAGC
>JANQSV010000165.1 GCA_028279115.1 Pseudomonadales bacterium | reverse complement strand
CGAGCCAGGCAACCGAGTAACGCGCCTGATCATGCGCTTCGAGCAACTCGAAGCACTCGTCGAGTCCGGCGGCGGGCTGCGAGCGGGCGATCATCATGGTACTCGTGATCGGGACGAGTTGCAGTTCGGCTTCGAGAATGATCCCGGTGAGGCCCATGCCGCCGCAGGTGGCCTGAAACAATTCCGGTCGTTGGGATGGGCCGCAATGAACAACTTCCCCATCGGCCAGCATCAGGGACAATTCACGCACATGCTCACAGAAACTGCCGTCTCGATGATGGTTCTTGCCATGGATGTCCGCCGCGACCGCACCGCCTATGCTGACCATGGCGGCGCCCGGCAAAACCGGCGGGAACCAGCCCTTGGGCACGATTTCCCGCAGGATTTCGCGCAAGCTCAGACCGGCGGCGCACCGCAAGATCCCGGTGGCGGAGTCGAGTTCGCAAACATGGCGCAGACCGAGACCGCTGATGACGTCTCCGGCCAGCGCGCTGTCTCCGTAGCTCAGCCCGCTGCCGCGTGCGATGCAAACGCCCGGCGACTCGCTTTTGAGTACGGCGCGCAAACCGTCCACATCGGCGGGTTCGTGTTGCCGCGCCTCGACCCTGGGATAGCGCCCCCAACCGTGGATCAGCATCCGATCCCCCACCGAATCTGCTTCGCAGATTCGACTCCCCCGGAGGGGGAGTTTTCCGCAACCGTTACCCCTTCCCAATTCATTCAGCGCTCTCTGGCAAGCTCTCGCGACGCGGTTATAATTGCCGGCCCCAAAATTAGCGCAAGCGCAGGGAAGAACCAAGCCGGGTTTCGACACTATGCGTTGAATTTTACTTTCGGCTGTTTTTGTGATAAAAACTCTGCATTTATCAGAAACAGCATAGTAAATGTCACAACAAGCAGAAGTTCAGCGCGACAAAGTCCAAAAACTTTTCGATCGGAAAGGACTCGTTCGTATGCGCGACCTCCGTCATGCCGGAATCGCGCATGAAACGGTTTCCCGCCTGGTTCGCGATGGTTTGGTGTCGCGAGTGGCGCGCGGCCTGTATCAGTCCGCGGATGCGATACCGGATCGTTGGAGCAGTTTCGCAGAGGCTTCGGCTCTCGTGCCCAAGGGGGTGATTTGCCTCGCATCCGCGCTACAGTTTCATGAACTGACGCTGCAAATGCCTTCCGCCGTGTGGATTGCGATCAGCCGCGCCGGATGGAAGCCGAAGTTCGAATACCCTCCAATCCGGATCGTCCGGTTCGGCAGACACGCTCTTGAACAGGGGGTGAAACCGCACCTTATCGAGGGTATTGAGGTTCCTGTATTCGAGCCCGCCAAAACGATTGTCGATTGTTTCCGGTATCGCAATAAAATCGGGCTCGACATCGCTCTCGAAGGACTAAGAGAGGGACTCCGCAGCAAGCGCGTTACTCCAGACCAGATATCGGAATCCGCCCGCGCCACGCGCGTGTGGACCGTAGTGCGACCGTACATGGAAGCAGTAGTCGCCGATGGCGCGTAAGGTTCGCAATATCGGCGCCTCCGTGCGCGCCCGACTTCTCGAACGAGCCCGCGCCGAGAAGACCGACTTCCAGATTCTCCTTATCCGCTACGCTCTCGAACGATTGCTCTACAGACTTGGCGTTTCCGATCGGCGCGAGCGATTTGTCCTGAAGGGCGCGATGCTTTTTGCCACTTGGCTCGATGACCCCTTCAGACCTACACGCGACCTGGACTTGTGGGCGCATGGCGGTCCCGACACTGCGGCGGTCGCGGAAAGCGTTCGCACAATTTGCTCTGTCGATATTCCCGACGATGGCGTTGTCTTCGATGTCGAAGCAATCGAAGCCGTTCCAATCCGAGGCGCGGCGGAGTATCCCGGTGTGCGGGTCAGAACCTGCGCCACCATCGACGGCGCACGCCTTCCCATCCAGATCGATGTCGGGTTTGGCGACGTGATAACGCCCAAGGCCATTGAAATGGAATACCCGACGCTTCTGGAAGCGCCGGCGCCCTCTTTGTTCGCTGTTCCGCCGGAAACCGTCGTTGCCGAGAAAACCGAAGCCATAGTCTCGCTCGGAATCGCGAACACGCGCATGAAGGATTTTTACGACCTCTGGATGATTTCGCAAACATTTACTTTTGATGGCCCTGTTCTCTCGGACGCCATCCGGCAAACGTTCGAGCGACGCCGAACATCTTTGCCAAAGCAAGCGCCTGTTGGCCTCCGCGACACTTTTGTCCTCGAAAAGGACGTTCAGTGGAGAGCCTTTCTGACTCGAGAGCGATTAGAAACAGCGCCCGCTTCGTTCGTCCAAGTCATCAGTGATCTTCGTACCTTTTTGCAGCCCGTGCTGACACAGGCAGGAATCGGGTCATGGCCTCCGGGAGGCCCATGGATAGATGTGGAGCCCGTCTTGTAATCTCCCGCACCGCACTGCCAAGCCTTGTCTGCACGGCTATAATTACCGGCCGCAATTCAGGGGGCTACCGGTTCAATTGAAGAGTTGCCAAAGAGATTACTGATGGAAGACATGCTTGATTTTGCCTGCGAACTTGCCCGTGAAGCCGGTCGCCTGATCGTCGAAGAGCAACAGCGGGCAGATTTGGGCCGGGAATTCAAGCAGGGCAGGGAACTCGTCACCCAGGCCGACCTGAAAGCGGACCGCCTTATCTGCGAGCGTATCGGCCGCGAGTTTCCCGAACACCTGATTCTTTCGGAAGAATCCTCGCCCGATCTGGCCAAACCGCATCTGCTGCCGCAGCCGGTCTGGATCGTCGACCCCATCGATGGCACCGTAAACTTTGCCCACGGCCACCGCCAATCGGCAGTCTCCATAGCCTGGGCGAAAGACGGCCACATCGAACTCGGCGCGGTCTACAACCCCTTCACCGACGAAATGTTCAGCGCACTTCGGGGCCACGGCGCAATCCTGAACGGCAAAACCATCGGCGTCAGCAACGAGCGCGAACTCTCACGAGCCCTGATCGCCACTGGTTTCCCATACCAGAAGACAGGTCTCAAGCCGTTGATCCAACGCCTCGACGCCGTATTGCACAACTGCGCCGACATCCGCCGTCTGGGCTCGGCGGCCCTCGACATCTGCTGGCTGGCCTGCGGTCGCCTCGACGGCTTCTACGAAACCCTCAGCCTGTGGGACTTCGCGGCGGCCGGCCTGATCGCGAGAGAAGCCGGCGCGACCTATGGACATTTCTCCGAACTGCCGCAAGACGCGCACCCGGAATTCCACAACGAAGACATCCTCATAACCACGCCCGCCCTGTTCGAGCCTCTCAAAAGAGTACTGAGCGAGGCCTAATTCTTCGCCGCGAGAATTTCCTCTTCCACATCCCGCAATCGATCTTTCCCGAAAAACATCTCGTCGTTCACGAAGAAGGTCGGCGCCCCGAAACATCCCCGCTCGACTGAAGCGTTGGAATTCTCGATCAGCGCCAACTTTACTTCCGGATCCTGGGAACCCGCGACGATGTCCTGCGCCGGCAGTCCCGCATCGTCCAAAGCCCCGGCAATCACCTCCGGGTCCGACAGGTTCAATCCCTGCTCCCACATACAGGAAAACATCGCATCGACATAGCGCTCGAAGTAATCCTGGCCCTTCGCGAAAACGGCCCCCCGCATCAGATGCAGCGTATTCACCGGGAAATGCGGATTCATCCGGAAATCGGTAATGCCGTGTTTGCGGACGAACCGCTCAGTTTCAATGGCGTTGTATTCCGACTTGTTGCGGACGCCGGCGAATTGCTCCATCGGCGAACGGTTGTTCGTGACCTTGAAAACCCCGCCCAGGAGAATCGGGAAATAGTCGAAGGTCTCGCCCGTGCGTTCCTCGATCGCCGGAATGACCTTGTGCGAGTAATAGCAGTTGGGGCTGGCGAAATCGAAATGGTATTCCAGTTTCATGGTCAAACTCTCCGGCGCCGATGAAATCAACGGCGCCGATTATCAGGCAGACTATGTTGGTGTGCGGATCAGTTAGCGGGCTTGACGAACTTCAGCGTCATGCGGTCGCTTTCGCCAATGGCCGCATACTTTTCCCGGTCCGTATCACCCAGGCGATAGCTTGGGGGCAGCGTCCAGACACCTCTCGGATGCACCGTGGGGTCTTTCGGGTTCGCATTGATCTCGGAAGATCCCGCGAACTCGAATCCGGCCGCCGCGGCAACCTCTTTCACATAAGCTTCGGTGACATAACCGGAAGTTTCCATGACTTCCATGCCGGCATCGGGCAAGGCGCGGTGTTCAACGACGCCGAGTACGCCGCCGGGCTTCAGGGCAGCGTAGAACGCGGCGAAGAACTCATGTTCCAGGCCGGCCATGATCCAGTTGTGCACATTGCGGAACGTCATTGCCAGATCGGCGCTTTCCGCCGGTGCGATCGCAATTTCATGGGGAGGAAGCAAGTGGCGGGTAGTGACATGACCGTACAACTCCCGATTCGAGGCCATCTTGCCCTCGAACGCGTTCAGATTGCGCCTCTGGTTCGCGGATGTTGAGTTCGGCGAGAAGTGAGCGGCGTAGAATCTGCCTTGGTCCCGCACATATGGCGCGATTATTTCGGTGTACCAGCCGCCGGCCGGATGAATCTCGATGACCGTCGAATCCGGACGCAATCCGAAAAACTCCAGAGTCTCCACTGGATTGCGAAATTCGTTGCGAGCGATGTTCGCGTCGCTGCGGTGGTCGCCGGCGCTCAGTTCTTCCAGGGTGAAGTCCGCCCGCGCGTTCGCCCCGAATATGAGCAGGCTCATCGGAAGCAAGACCAGACCAAGACGTTTCAGCATTTGTAATTCCTCGATTCAGGGGGATTGGAAAGTTGAGCCGCGATTCTGCCATGAACCGCGGCACGAGGCCAGATGTCGTCCGGCCAGATGTCGTCAGGAAAGAGTGCTACACTGGCGCCGCAATGACGGAAAGCAAGCAGAACTCCGACCTTGAGCAGCGGCTGCGCGCCGCCGAGGCCGCGAAGGAAGGCTGTTACGACAA